>CAYVJO010000188.1:0-1094 GCA_964451735.1 uncultured Hyphomicrobiaceae bacterium
CTCAACGCCGGCCATTACCTTATGGGTTGTCATCTGGCGGCCACATGCCCGTCCTTGACCTGGTTCATATTGCCCGAGAAGCGCTCTTTTCGCTTAAGGCCATTCCTAATACATTATAGAATTAATCAAAGTCGCTAAAAACGAGCGGTCTGCCGCCTGGGAGGAATGATGGCTTATAGAGCGCCGGTCTCAGACATTTCGTTCGCCCTCTACAAGATCGCCGGATTCTCGGACCATCTCGATGCTGGGCTCTTTGGTGAGTTGGACGCCGGGACGGTGGACGCGATCCTTGAAGAAGCGGGCCGTTTCGCCAGTGAGGAGCTTGCCCCCATCAATCGCATCGGCGATGAACATGGCGCGCGGCTCAAGGATGGCGAAGTCGTTCTGCCACACGGCTGGAAGGAGGCTTACCGCAAATTCTGGGAGGGCGGCTGGAACGCCCTGCCCTCGCCCGTCGAGCATGGGGGCCAGGGGCTGCCAGTTGCGCTCGCCATGGCTGTGACCGAGATGTGGAACGGGGCGAATATGGCCTTCGGCCTAAATCCCATGTTGACGCAGGCAGGCGTTGAAGCCGTCTCAAAATACGGATCGGAGGCGTTGAAGCAGATCTATTTGCCCAAAATGGCCTCTGGTGAATGGACCGGCTCCATGCAACTGACCGAACCCCATGCCGGGTCCGACCTGCGCTTTATAAAAACAAGGGCCGTCCCGCAGAGCGACGGCACATACCGTATCTCGGGGACAAAAATTTACATTACCTATGGCGACCACCCGCTGACGGAGAACATCGTTCACATCGTGCTTGCCCGCCTCCCGGACGCGCCGGAGGGCACCAAGGGCATTTCGATGTTCCTGATCCCGAAATTCCATGTCCATGAGGATGGCTCGCTGGGCCGTCGCAATGACGTGCGCTGTACGAAGCTGGAGCACAAGCTTGGCATTCACGGCAGTCCGACCTGCGTGATGAATTACGGCGATGAAGGAGGCGCAGTCGGGTGGTTGGTTGGGGAGGCCAATCGCGGCCTGTTCTATATGTTCACGATGATGAACCAGGCGCGTCTCGGTGTGGGCGTGCAGGGAGTGGGTGTCGCGGA
>CAYVJO010000188.1:1104-3607 GCA_964451735.1 uncultured Hyphomicrobiaceae bacterium
CTATGCGCGCGAACGTAAACAGGGGGGTACTGATCATACGACGGATGGCGAAATGGCTCCGATCATCGAGCACCCGGATGTGAAGCGGATGCTCATATCGATGAAGGCCAAGATCGCCGCCGCCCGCGCCATATGCTATGTGAACGCTGTTGCGATCGATCTTGCCAAACACGGGGACGACAAGACCGCCCGCGCACGGGCCGAAGCGCTCGCAGCGCTCCTGACGCCTGTCTCGAAGACTTACGGCTCCGATATTGCGGTGGAGACGGCTTCCGAAGCCGTCCAGGTGCATGGCGGCATGGGCTTCATAGAGGACACTGGCGTCGCTCAGCATTACCGGGATTCCCGGATCGCGCCAATCTATGAGGGCACGAACGGCATTCAGGCGCTCGATCTCGTCACGCGCAAGCTGCCGCTGAATGGCGGCGAGACCGTGCGTGCATTCATCGAGGACCTCAAAAACACGGTGCAAGACGTAAAGGCTTCGAACGAACCGGCCTTCGGCGCGATGGCGGACTGCTTGGCGGATAGCATCGCCGACCTGGAAGAAACGGGCCAATGGCTGCTTGAAAAGCTGGAGAGCAACAGGGACGCGGCTTTGGCCGGAGCAACGCCGTTTACACGGCTTTTCGCCCATACAGCAGGCGGTGTCTTCCTGGCCAGAGGCGCGCTGGCAGCGGCGCGTGCGGATGGCTCAAATGGACACGCGGAGAGGCATATTTCCATCGCGCGACATTTCGCCGAAACGCAGTCGCCTATGACCGCCGGTCTCAAGCGTGCAGTCCGCCATACCCACGAAACAGCGCTTGGCAGGATAGCGGAGGTGGTGCTCGTCTGATCGAAGGCTTGTTTGTCGCCATAACTCCTCAAACCTAAAAAAACAGTTGGGATAAATGGAAACGCTCAAAGGAAAAACGCTTTTTATCACTGGCGCAAGCCGCGGGATCGGATTGGCGATCGGGCTTCGCGCGGCTCAGGACGGCGCCAATGTGGCGATCGCTGCCAAGACGGCTGAGCCTCACCCGAATTTGGAGGGCACAATCTACACGGCAGCCGAGCAGATCGAGAAGGCCGGTGGCAAAGCTCTGCCTATCCTGTGCGACATACGCAATGAAGAGCAAGTTGCAGAAGCGGTGGGCCGAACCGTCGAAACGTTCGGGGGGCTCGATATTTGCGTGAACAACGCCAGCGCCATTTCGCTGACGAAAACGCCCGAGACAGACATGAAGCGCTTCGATTTGATGCACCGGATCAATACGCGCGGCGCGTTTCTAACCTCCAAACTCTGCATCCCACACCTGAAAAAGGCGGATAATCCTCATATACTAATGTTGTCACCGCCCCTCGACATGAACCCGAAATGGTTCAAGGACCATGTCGCCTACTCTATTGCCAAATTCGGCATGAGTCTGTGTGTGCTCGGCATGGCGGAGGAACTGCGCACCGATGGGATAGCAGTCAATGCGCTCTGGCCCCGCACCGCAATCGCAACGGCTGCCGTGAAAAACCTGCTCGGCGGGGAAGATGCCATTCTGGCAAGCCGCAAGCCCGACATTATCGCTGATGCCGCCAATCTGATATTCACCCAACCCGCGCGCGTCTTCACCGGCCGGTTCTGCATCGACGACACTTTGCTTTGGGAGCACGGCGTCACCGATTTCGACAAATATCGCGTCGATCCGAGCCGGGATCTGAAGCCGGATTTTTTCGTGCCCGAGGACAGTATTCCGCCGGTCAGCATGAAAGCAGTCGAGGTTTGATGGCAGGAGAAGTGTGACACAAGCAGAGGGCTCTGTTGCCGAATCCGTAAAAACATGGTCCCGTCCCTCAATGACGACACTTTACCTAACACATGCCTGTTTTCTCGATCACGATACCGGTCCCGGCCACCCCGAGCGGGCCGACCGGCTTCGCGCCATCGAAAAAGCGCTCAAACACGACATTTTTGCCTCGCTCAAACGAGAGGAGGCCAACGAGACGGATGACGAAACGATCCGCCGCGTTCACCCGCAGTCTTATATCGATCTGATCCGCAAGGCTTCGCCTGAACAGGGTGCGGTTTATGTCGATGGTGATACGCTCATGTCGCCGGGAACGCTGAAGGCCGCCTTTCATGCCGCAGGAGCTGCGATCCAGGCGACGTCCGCTGTCATGACGGGCGAGGTTCAAAACGCCTTTTGCGCGATCCGTCCCCCTGGACATCATGCCGAACCCGAGCGCGCCATGGGGTTTTGCTTTTTCAACAATGCCGCCATCGCGGCTCTTCATGCGCGAGCCGTTCACGGAGCCGAACGGATCGCCGTTGTCGATTTCGATGTCCATCATGGCAACGGCACGCAGGCAGCCTTCTGGACGGATCGCAATTTGTTTTATGCCTCGACGCATGAGATGCCGCTCTATCCTGGCACGGGTTATGCGAAGGAATGCGGCGCTACCGGCAATATCATCAACGCGCCGCTCCGTTCGGGGGATGCTGGCCCTGCCTTCCGAGACGCTTTCAGCA
>CAYVJO010000188.1:3617-6111 GCA_964451735.1 uncultured Hyphomicrobiaceae bacterium
CGGATTTTTCACCCGACCTCCTCATCATATCGGCTGGGTTCGATGCCCATCGAGACGACCCTCTCGCCAATCTTGCTCTCGTCGAGGAGGATTTTTCTTGGGTGACTTATAAGCTTGCAGAAATCGCGCATAAACATTCGGGGGGACGTATCGTTTCATTGCTTGAAGGCGGCTATAACCTTACCGCGTTGGCCCGGTCTGTATCGGCGCATCTGACCGCCTTAATGGACTCAGGACGCTAATTGCGTCTCTGAGCGATCTGGATGCGCAAGACTTGTACTGTGCCGACATTGCGCCGCTTCCCGCTACAGAAACGCGCAAAGCAAAACATATAGGGGCTGAAAATGGCTAAGTCTGCTCAGAACATGCATGAGGATATAAAAAGCTTAACCTTCGAACAGGCGCTCAAGGAACTGGAGCAGATCGTTGGAAAACTTGAGCGCGGCGATGTCGAATTAGAGCCCTCCATCGCCTTATATGAGCGCGGCGAAGCTCTTCGTACGCACTGCGAAACGCTTCTGCAACGTATCGAAGCGAAAGTGGAAAAGATCACGCTCGACGCCCAAGGCACGCCAACGGGCAGTACGCCGCTCGATGCGGGGCAGTGACATTTCGTCCCATACTTGTGGCGTCGAGGTCGCAGGCAGGCATAATTTTCGTGATTTTACATCGATAATGGGAGTTAATTACACATCTTGCCGTCTGTAAGGCGGCGCTGCCTTGGGGGACAAGGGAACGTGACGACTTCTAATTCAACGCCGCTTCTTGATCAAATTCACACACCCGCCGATTTACGCAAATTCAATGAGTCGGATTTGCGCCAAATAGCCGATGAACTGCGCCAGGAAACGATCGACGCGGTATCGGTGACAGGCGGACATCTCGGCGCGGGCTTGGGCGTCGTGGAATTGACGGTTGCGATCCATTACCTGTTCGATACGCCGCGCGATCGGCTGATTTGGGATGTGGGACACCAGTGTTATCCGCATAAAATCATCACTGGCCGGCGCGACCGTATCCGCACGCTGCGTCAAGCCGGCGGGCTCTCCGGCTTCACCAAACGCGCCGAAAGCGAATATGACCCGTTCGGCGCTGCCCATTCCTCCACCTCGATTTCATCCGGTCTCGGCATGGCGGTCGCGCGCGACCTCGATGGCCGTGATAACAACGTTATTGCTGTGATCGGTGATGGTGCCATGAGCGCGGGCATGGCCTATGAGGCGATGAACAATGCCGGGGCGATGGATAAAAGGCTAATCGTCATCCTAAATGATAACGACATGTCGATAGCCCCGCCCGTTGGCGCATTCAGCGCCTATCTCGCACGCATTAATTCCAGTCATACCTATCTGGCGATTCGTGATTTCATCAAGCAACTCGCCAAACGCCTCCCGAAAGACTGGGAGCGGCGTGCTGCGCGCGCTGAGGAATACACGCGCAATTTCTGGTCTGGAGGAGTTCTCTTCGAGGAGCTGGGCTTCTATTACGTCGGTCCGGTAGATGGTCATAACCTCGATCATCTGGTGCCTGTGCTTCGCAATGTCCGCGACGCCGCAAACGGTCCCGTACTGGTTCACGTCGTCACTCAGAAGGGCAAGGGATATCCGCCCGCCGAGCAATCCGCCGACAAATATCACGGCGTCAGCAAATTCAACGTTATCACTGGTGCCCAGGCGATGTCGCAGCCGAATGCGCCAAGCTATACGAAAGTTTTCGCGCAAAGCCTGGTCGAGCAAGCCCGCAAGGACGACAAGATCGTCGCGGTGACAGCCGCGATGCCTTCCGGCACAGGGCTCGATCTATTCCAGAAAGAGTTTCCCGCCCGCTGTTTTGATGTCGGCATTGCCGAGCAACATGCGGTCACATTTTGCGCGGGGCTGGCAACCGAGGGCTACAAGCCGTTCGCCGCAATCTATTCGACCTTCCTGCAGCGCGCTTACGACCAGGTTGTGCACGATGTGGCCATTCAAAGGCTGCCGGTGCGCTTCGCCATGGATCGCGCAGGTCTTGTCGGCGCGGACGGTCCTACCCACGCCGGAGCCTTCGATACCGCCTATCTCGGATGCCTGCCAGGCTTTGTGATCATGGCGGCAGCCGACGAGGCAGAGTTGAAAAACATGGTGGCGACAGCAGCCGCTATAGACGACCGGCCCAGCGCGGTTCGCTATCCACGCGGCGAAGGCATGGGCGTCGAGATGCCTGAGACAGGCCAACTGCTTGAGATCGGGAAGGGCCGAGTCTTGCGCGAAGGGTCGTCGGTTGCAATTTTATCTTTCGGCGGCCGTCTCGGAGAATGTCTCTTGGCGGCAGAACAGCTCTCAGCCAAAGGCTTATCGGCAACCGTTGCTGACGCCCGATTTGCCAAGCCGATCGACCAAGACCTCATACGCCAGCTTGTTCGTCATCATGAAGTTCTGATTACGATCGAGGAAGGCGCGGCAGGTGGATTTGGCTCACAAGTGTTACATTTTCTCGCTCTGGAGGGGCTGCTCGA
>CAYVJO010000189.1:0-6110 GCA_964451735.1 uncultured Hyphomicrobiaceae bacterium
TCCTTCCAATACCGTCTTGCCGGCGACAGAGCAATCGCATGTCAGTATGACGCGCTTTTTTTCCGGAAGAAGCTCCACCACGCGCGCTTTCGCCGTTACTTCATCGCCGATACGAACGGGCCGGCGGAAATTCAGACTTTGTGAAATATAAATCGCGCCAGGCCCAGGCAACATCGTGCCGAGAACAGCCGAGATATAGCTCGCCGTAAGGGCGCCATGCGCGATGCGCCCTTTGAACATCGTGCCATTGGCATAGATATCGTCCAGATGGATGGGATTTCTGTCTCCGGTCAATTCTGCGAAGTCGTGCAGATCTTCACCCCTGACGAGACGGCTGTAGCTGGCTTCCATGCCGATACTCAGCTCTTCGAAAAAATGCCCTACCTTGCACTGTGCGCTCATCGAGCCCTCCGATCCCTACACGCTGATTTATTTTGCACAGCACAAAGCATTTTGCACAGCAAAAAGTCATGCCCCTAGGGCTAACATCCGCGCACTCAATTCGGCATCCACAAATGCATTGACCATTGCCATATTACGGTTGGCTTGTGCTCTCAAAGACGCTGGAACCCGATCGGGGTGGTTGCGCATAGCAAAGGACCTGCGAAGGCTTTTCAGTTCGGCATCGCTCGAAAATGTCTTTAAAGCAAGAGTTGCGATACCATCAGCCATACTTGCATCTTGAGCCTCTGCAGCCGGTTCCGGCTTCATCCAAGCCGTGTAGTGTCGGCGGATCTGATCGAGAGGTGCGGCAGCGGATGGGCTGGCGTTCAATGCCGCCTCAAGCCCCGGCCCGACTTGCAGCGGCGCCGGCTGGACCCTGGAAAAAACAGGATGCCTTCCCCGCGAATGGCCCGACTGCATCGAGCCCTGTTGGGTCGCAGCTACGGCGACATCTTCTAAAGCGGCTAGGAAGCACCAAAGGCGTTGACGATGACCAGGAACCATGACTTTTTCCCGCCGGAGCCGGGAGGCTCCCGGCTCCATTCCAAGAAATGCAGAAAGGCCGCTATGCCGCGCCGGCGAGCGAATTCTCGATTTTTTCCTTCAAAACCGGAGCGCTGAATGGTTTCACCAGATAATTGCTGACGCCTGCCTGTTGTGCGGCTTGAACGTTTTCCGGCTTCGACTCAGCAGTCACAAGAATAAACGGTGTTTTCGAAGTTGTTTCATCTGCACGGACATGCTTTAGAAGTTCATATCCTGTCATCGGCTCCATATTCCAGTCCGATATGATCAAGCCATATTTCTTTTCTTTGATTTTTGATAACGCTTCCTGCCCGTTCGAAGCTTCATCAACATTTTCATAGCCGATTTGCTTGAGAAGTTTTTTAATTATGCGTACCATCGTGTTGTAATCATCAACAACAAGAATGGCCATATTCGGATCGGTGGTCATTCAATATTCTCCAAATTGCGGGTCACGTTCTTGAGCAATCATTGTCTTCACGAGCCCTGAAGCTGGCCCGGATCAACCCCGGCCCAAGGCTGCCAGAACAATCGATGGCGATTTTTCCGAGCCGTTTCAGCCGGCCTTCTTCAAGAAAATCGCCTTTTCAGCACTGCTTCTTCCTCCTCTGGCACGCTACCCGAAGGGCAGTAGCTTGAGCTCCCATCGGGGTAATCCGCCATAAGACTTCTTCAATGCTTCCGGCGTACAACTCAATTATAGGTTGCGTAGATTTACAATTATCTACCGGATGCCGATTGGGATGAGCAAAGCCGACTTTTTTGGATCGCGCCCCGAAAGAGCAGTCGGGGCCGAGCTTCATAATGGTCTGCCCTTCCTATCTCAGCGAAGGGAGAAACATCATGGGGAAGCCTCGAACACGGCTGGGCGCAGGCAGCGTTATGACATGCGCTAATGAAAAGCTTTCAAGCGCTGCGGTTGCGGAGAAAGAAGGATGAGCAATCTCATTCGCGTACTTGTGGTCGATGATTCGGCATTCATGCGGAACGCATTGTGCCGCAATATTGAAAAGGATGGACGATTCAAAGTTATCGGCACGGCTGCAGATGGACAGGAGGGCGTACAGAAAGCGCTTCAGCTAAAGCCGGACGTGATGACGCTCGACGTCGAGATGCCGGTCATGAACGGGATCGAAGCGCTTCGCGCAATTGTGGCGCGGACATCCATTCCGGTGGTCATGGTCAGCGCTGTGACCGAGGAAGGCGCCAAAACGACCATGGAGGCGCTCGATATTGGAGCGGTCGATTTCATACCAAAGGCGAAAGGCGCTGAGCATATTCATGAAAAGCTTTTCGCAGCCACCAAAGCAAATCTCAGAGCAAAACGATCCATCATAATCCAGCCGCCAGTTCGCGCGTGTGCTACTCCGGCGCCCCAACGAAACCTGCTGCGCGAGATCCGGGCAAAAATCGTGGTCATCGGAAGTAGCACGGGCGGTCCGCAAGCACTTCAGACCGTTCTCAGTCAATTCCCGCAAAATCTTCCTGTGCCGGTCGTTATTGCGCAACATATGCCTGCTCAATTCACTCACGCGCTGGCGAAACGCCTCGACTCGATTTGCTCGCCTAAGATTGTTGAGGCGAAGGACGGCGATACCCTCGTCAATGGCACAGTTTATATCGGTCCTGGTGGTATGCATCTTCGCGTGAGTCAGACGGCGATACGAGTTGAGCCGGATAAAGGCGAAAGCTTGTATAAGCCGAGCGTAGACGTGCTTGCGGAGAGCGCTCAGGCCGCTTTCGGCAAACATGTGCTCGGCGTCATGCTCACTGGTATGGGGAATGACGGAATGCGCGCTTTCGTCAATCTCCATAAGGCCGGCGCGTATAATCTCGTTCAGGACGAAGCCAGTTGCGTCGTTTACGGAATGCCGCGTGCTGTCGCCGACGCAGGTTGTGCGAATGAGATTTTGCCCATAGACAAAATCGGAGCGCGAGTACGGGCGGTGTTTCACATGTAAGTCATTCCGTGTTTGGGGTACGGCACGGCGTTCTATGGTTTTCGCCGCTCCATCATCGGCATCATGACTTGCCTGAGGTCTTCAAAAGATTGCCGATAAGGCTATCCTTCGTGTTTTCGATGGTCTCGATGATGAAGAGAAACTTGCCATTCGACTGGGCGAGTTTGGCGCGGAACAGCCTTTCGCCACCGCTTTGGATGGCGATGAGGTCCCGCGTATGGGCGCGAAGCTGAATGAGCTGCCCGACATGAAGACCTTTTATCTCGCCTAGCGTCATGGTGCGTGTCTCAAGCACGGCTTCAAGAGCGATTTCAGTCTGCGATATGCCCCGCTGCATGCGCTGAGCCCATCGCGGATCGTTCGACTGACTGACCGGCTGATGCTCGCGCGCAAGTTTTTTCCGGATGGGATAAAGCGCCGATTGCGGTATCAGAGCGAACATCCGTCCGCCTCCGTCCATTACTTGGAAGAGGATTTGCGCGGTAACGACAGGAAAGTCGGTCGGGCCGAGTATGGTGAACTCGATGCTCGTTTCGAGGCGGTCGAGTTTGAAGCTGACTTGGGTTACCGTTTCGAAACAGGCTTCCAGCGCGCCCGCGGCGGCCAGAAGAACGTGTTTCATGAAACGGGCTTCGAAATTTGAAAATGGGCGATCTGATTCGTAGGGTTTTTCGGTGCCGTCGCTCCCGTAGCAGGCTTCGATTAGAGAGAAGACGAATTTGCGGTCCACACCGATGAGGATCGAGGAGTCCCATTCTGGCACGTAAAAGGTTGCGGCGATCGCGTCTTCATAATTTTCCAGGACGTCCCAGGCGTTGTCTGTCTTGACCTGATTGACGAAGAAGGTGGTGGGAGCGGTACAGAAAGGGCGAAGCTTCTCACTGCACAGCGTCGCCACGCGCTCGAAGATCGTGTGCAGAACGGGCAGCTTGTCGATCGCCAGCTTTGGCGGTTCGAGAAGGGCTTCCACCATGCGACGCGAGGCCGCCGAATTTGACGTACTGTCCGGCATTACTCGGAGCCTAACGGATCGCTAGTTTCATTCTTACGCAGGATGAAGGCAATGGCTTGTGCGAAGCTGGTGAGCGCAAGGTTTGTTCCGTCCCGCTCGACTATTCTTCATCGCCATGGATATCGATCATACCTTTCTCCGACAATTTGAGCACCAGATCCGCGATGCTGCGCCTTGCCTTCTGAACGTCTCGCTGCGGTGGATTGGCCCCGGTTGTCAGTTCCTGTTCGATGATACGCCGGCTGCGCGACCCTAAAGCCATCAGAATCATCTCCGTCAGAGTTTTGTCTGCTCCGGTTAGCGCAAGAACAACCGTTTCCGGCGGCACCTGATCGAACAGCTTTGCGATAGCATCGGGCCTGAGTTTCACAATATCGTCGAATGTAAAGAGTAGGCCCTTGACCTTTTCCGCTTCTTTGGGCCGAAACTCGTTGAGCGCGGCGAAAACTTCATCCATATGTTCGCGCTTCATGCGGTTGATGATGTCTGCGATGCGGGCGTGAATATTGTTCGCACCGCCACCCGTTCCCTTATGCAGCAGCTCTTCATGGAGAGCGTCTTCCAGGACTTCGCTGGGAAGATCGGTTACGTGCTTCATCGTCAGCATTCGCCGCATAAGCTCCGACCGCATCTCGCCCGGCATCGCTTCGAGAACAGCGGCAGCAGCGACCGGCATCGCTTTCGAGAGCACATAGGCCGCCATTTGCGGATGCTCTTTCATCAGATAGTTCGCGACCGGGATCTCGGACATTTGCGACAGGCGGGGCCACACCGCGCGCTTGTCGCTGCCGCGCAGATCCTGCATGATCTCGGCTATACGCTCTGGCGGCACGACGCCACTGAGTAATTGCTCCACCTCGCTCAACGTGGTGTGGAGATCGCTGCCGATATCCACCTTCTCGGTGAACTCCGCGATGATCTCTTCGAGCATGGGTCTCGGCACGGTTCCGAGGCTGGCCGCTGTTTCGGCTACGGATTTGATCTCGTCTTCCTCAAAATGCTTGAGAACGCGGTTCGCAAGCGGCTTGCCCATAGCCAGAAGCAAAGCCGCGGCTTTATCGCGCCCCGAGAAAATCCGTTTCGGAGCTATCGGGGTATCGCTATTGACCATGACAGCCTCGCAAGGGCGATAGCATGCGGCTGCGCATCACAGGCAAGCGGGAGCAGGTTGGAATCAATTCAGGCAAAGCGGGCCTCACCGGGCAGCGCGCCGCCACGGAACCGTTCCTGCGGCACATAGTTCAGCTCCTGAACCAGGACTTCCAGAACGAAATCCTGTCCAAACCTTTCATTCGCTTTTTTCTTGATCAAATCGCTCAATGCACGGACATCGGGTTTTTTTGGGTCACGGAAATCGATCGCTTCGCCGCTATAGATCGATTTGAAGACCTCATCGACAAGAAAAATGTCCGGACGCGCCGTCATCTGCTTGAGCGCGTCGCCATTCACTCGAAAAATGAACTGAGCAAGCACGTAGCCCTTCAATCGCCCCTCATGAATGACCGGAACGCTAATCCGCTTCGTCTGGACCTGTTCGATCGTGAGAGGTTTTTCTCCCGCGTCGGCTATGTCCTGACTGGCCGAGACCTGCCAAAGTATCATTCCATAAGCAGCGCCTATCGTGACGGCGCATATCCAGAAAGCGAACAGCAGTTGTTTGATCATGGCGTTCGCCCCTTGCTTCGAAAAGCGGATGTATACGTTCCGTCGGATTCAGCCTGACGGATGCTATCGGAAATGATCCCCGCAATTTCATTGACAGCTTCCAGATGCAGTTTCAGAACACGCCGATTGGTCTCGAGCTTTTGGTTCAGCTTTTCCAGAAGTTGAAGGGTCGATGCGTCAGGCTTGCCCTTGTCCAGAAGCTGAATTGCGCGATTGAGTTCAACGAGGCCGACACTCTTCAGGCTGTTGAAGGCTTTCAGGTCGGTCTGCGCGCCCCTGCGCAGCGCTTCGGTTTCCGTATCGACTACAGCGCCCAAACGTTTCGCGGCAGAAGCGATTATTCGGTTCAGGATCGCGACACGCTCTTCCGGCCTGGCGTTTTCGATAGCGATCCGCGCCGCAAGATCAGCGTCCTGACGCACTGTTTCGTGCAGATCTTGCGGAGGATGTGTATCGTGACGCCCGGCTATGGCCATGGATCTTAACCGCGCGTAATCGGAGCT
>CAYVJO010000190.1:0-6083 GCA_964451735.1 uncultured Hyphomicrobiaceae bacterium
GTTAAGTGTGGATCTCGATAAAACAGGGGCGGCAGAGAAATCCGGTATTTTGTACGCACGCGATTTCTCTGTTGCAAACGATCAGGTCGTCGATCAGGTCCTTTCAGGGCCGAAACAGGGGCGCAGGGCAAACGCCGCAAATCAGCAGGTCTACGATCAGCTACAGTTCGATCGGATGCGTGTCCCGTTTTCCGTGGGGCAGGGGCAATTTCGTGTCCATGACGCAGCGATCAATGGACCGATACTTGGCGCCACGCTGCGAGGTTCGATCGATTTCGAACGTGAAAAGATTAACCTTTCAGGAACTTACGTCCCGTTTTACGGGATCAACGGTGCGCTTGGGCTCGTACCGATCCTCGGCGATTTGCTGATCAGCCGGCATGGCGAAGGATTGTTCGGTATCACATTCGCGGTACAAGGCCCTACGTCCAAACCGGATGTTCTGGTCAATCCCATGTCGATGGTCGCGCCGGGCTTTCTGCGGCAGCTTTTTGAGTTCGATCAACAGGGACAGCCAAGGATTATCCCTCCCGAGCAGCGCTCCAAACAGCGAACGGGTGCTAATTCGAGCGGTCGCACCTCGGCCACGCCTTAAAGCGCCATCAGCGATCAGGATATGAGGCTGGCTTTCCTGATTGCACCAGTCGTGCTTTCCGATACGACCCTCCCAAAATGACATGATCCCATTGCCCGGAATGGGGCATCTAAAAAATTTCCGCGCGCATCCTGAGAGCCTTGCCCGCGAGGCGCGCTCGCGCTTTCACCCCGCCCGATCTCTTCAATCTCACTTTTTCGCTGTTAACAAATGCGGGAGAATCCGGCATACGCGCAAATACACTCTAAACGGGAGTGATATTATTTGATACACGTTATACGAGTTAAACAACGAGTCTGTCATGTGGAGAGGTGCTTTGCGCAGGGCTTTTGGAACGGTCGCACTGTTAGCGGCGCTCCTGATGTTGGGCGCTTGCGAAACGTCCATGGGAAGCAGTAGCGATACGACGGCATCGCTGTCCGGTCGGACGGCTTATTTTATCTCCACCGGAGACAAGTTGAGCATCAAGGTTTTCGACGAAAGAGATCTGACTGGAGAATTTCAAGTCGATGAGACCGGCGCGATCGCTTTTCCATTGGTGGGAGCGATAAAGGCAAGCGGTTTGACCCTTGATGAATTCCGCCAGAACTTAATTGACCGGTTAAAAAACGGCTATGTGCGAAATCCACGGGTCACGATCGACATCCTCAATTACCGGCCCATCAACATTATCGGTGAAGTCCGCAAAGCCGGCCAGTATGAGTACCGCCCGGGGCTCTCGGCGCGTGATGCTATTGCGATAGCGGGCGGCTATACATATCGCGCCAATGAAGATGCGATCTATATCATTCGGGGCAACAGTGATGCTCTACTCAAAGTAAGTTTAAATGAGAGTCGTTTTGAAATATTGCCAGGAGATACTATAAAAATACCAGAAAGATTTTTTTAGATAATTACGAATTTTAAGTAAATTCAATAATTCAATAAAACATAATCACGGATTGCATGTCTAAATATTACAAGAACGGCTATATTAGAATCGTTAAATTAAAATGTAGTCCGTTTGGCCTGCTGAGTGTCATTCATATTGTCGATTTCATGCGAACTGTTACGCTCACTTTATTTTTGCTGCTTCTCGTGTGGGAGGGCGTTCTCGCCGATGAAACCGGTGACGCAGACCTTTCAACTCTTCCTGTGCTGGAGCGGTCGCACCCGCATCTCCAGCCCTCCGGCTTGTCTTATAAAAACCTGTTCATCTATCCAAGCGTTAAAGCAACGCATCAGTTCGATAGCAATGTCTTTGCATCACCCGACTTTGATTACTCAGACCGTGTTTTCATTTTATCTCCCAGTATCCGTTTCGTTAAAAGTGGAGCGCGCGCGAAGCATGAGCTTCAACTAAGCGCGGACCATATTGAATATGATCGCTTCCATAGCGAAAACAGAACATCAGCCAGTGCGCGCTTGCAATCAGAACGCCAGATAGATTCAACAGCAAGCCTTGGAACAATATTTGAAGCTGCCTCGCGCTTCGAGCCGCGAGATGACCCCTCTGGTGCGCAAGGTATCGCCGCGCCAACATCCTATCGCGACCTTCGCGCAGAAACAGTCATTACCAAAAGCTTCAACGATATCGGCATTGCCCTGGGGGGCTCCGTACGAGCCCTGAAGTATGATGATGGACTGACAGTGTCGAGCGCTTTGCTAGACCAGTCTTTCAGAGACGGCTTCATCTTCGGTGCGAGCGTCAAGCCGTTTTACTCCCTGTCGCCTGATACACGAGCGTTTGTGCGTCTTGACGTCAATCAAAGGGATTTTGAGGGAGAGGGCAGTAAGGATAGAGACTCCCGAGGTTATGACGCAGCCGCAGGCTTCGATTTCAGGCTTAGTCCGCTACTATTCGGGTCGATATCTATCGGATATTTAGAACAGATATATAAAAATTCAGAAATACCAGCAATAAGCGGGCCCTCAATATCAGCCAATTTGACCTGGTTGTTGAGTCCACTTTCAACTATGACTGCATTCAGCTCGAGAACAGTCGCTGAGACGGCTGCTTTCGACCGAAATGGGCGCGTGGATCTCACGGTGGGCATGCGGTTTGACTATGAAATAAGACGTAACTTAGTTGCCAGTCTTGCAGCATCTCGAAAAACTGAATATTTCACAGGCACTGATCGAGAAGACGAAGTTTTCAATATTTACTCCGGTATCAATTATTCAATAAACAAATACTTTATAATTAGCTTTGATTATAATTTCTTGGATAGAGACTCTGATTTTAGAAAGTTAGCATTTGAAAGACATATTTTTTCTATAAATTTTAGGGCAAATTATTAAAATACGATACTGATGTTTGTAATTTTACTATTAAATGGTGATTTCTAGATGCCTCATTTGCGATTAAACAATACTGCTAATCATCCCATTGCAACGATTTCTGGAGTGGTTGAACTAGGCGAAGATCATGATCACGCTAATATAAACCCTTCTAATGCATCTGATGGCGCGACTATAATTAGATATGGTCAGCCCGGTGGGGTCTCTATATCAGAAATCAAGAAAAACACTAGTGTGCTTTCGCGTATATTCACATATAAAACAATTCCTGTTCTGGCCATATTATTCGAATACACGTTCTTAACTACTGCAATATTCTCCGCATCAGCGTTCTATCTGTTCCATAATTCAGGAAGTTCTCCTTATGATTTAGTTTATATTATATCCAACTGCCTACTTTGTCTGATGTTCTGCTTGCCGTGCGGCTTTAATCGTGAGTATTCCATCTCAAGGATGGTGCAGTGGCGTCAACAATTGTCGTCTGTATTCTTGCATTGGAATACTGCGTATTTAATATTCATTCTTGTGTTATTTATGAGCTATGCAACCGATTTTTACTCACGTGGGGCTGTTATATCTCAGTATATTGCTGGTTTTACTACTGCAATTGCTTCGAGATTCATACTTTGCTATCTCGTAAAGAGTGGTTTGAATAAAAAATTGATCGACGGAAAAAAGATCATTGTGATCGGCGACCCTGCAAGCGCTTCTTTCATTGTCCGCCGGTTAAATGACTCTCGCCACGGGATCAATGTTGTTGCAACCATTGCCAGTCCAGCATTCGGGGTTGGTAGCGTCGGGAGGCAGGACGACGCCGATCGTGATGGTCAGAAAGCGATTGAGGCGATTAGCGCTATTGCAAGAAAAACGCCAATCGATGAGATCATCATTTCTATGCCTGTTTCTGAAAGCGTTCGCATACGCCATTTTGTTGAAGAGCTTGGCATTCTGCCAACAACTATACATTTCGCGCCAGACGCAACGGCTGCATGGACCCACCATTTGACTGCCGCCAGGGTTGGACAGCTTCCGACGCTAAGGCTTTCAAGAGCACCACTTACTCTGAGAGACCGCATCGTCAAACGCTCTTTTGACATTCTTCTGGCTTCAGTCTTGCTAATTCTCTGTCTCCCCATTTTTTTTATTGTTGGCGCATTGATTAAAATAGACTCCAATGGTCCGGTCTTCTTTCGGCAAACTCGGCATGGTTTCAATCAAGGTCAGTTCAGAATATTCAAGTTTCGAACCATGACAACCCTTGAGGATGGGGACAAGTTCCGTCAGGCAACTCGAAATGATGCGCGAATAACACGGATCGGTGGATTTCTGCGCCGCACGAATTTCGATGAACTCCCGCAATTATTTAACGTCCTTGCCGGTGATATGTCACTAGTTGGGCCAAGGCCGCATGCCGTCGCGCACAATAATATATTTGAGGAAAAAATTCGTCTTTATGCCAAACGGCATAATGTCAAACCAGGCATAACTGGCTGGAGCCAAATAAATGGGTATAGAGGGGAAACAGATACATTGGAAAAAATGAAGGGGAGAGTTAAATATGATACTTTTTACATTGATAATTGGTCTTTATACTTTGACATAAAAATAATGATATTAACTTTACTGTCAAAAAAAGCCTATGAAAATGCGTATTAAATTGAAGAAAACTCAATAGTACTGCGGCTGAGGTATTGAATAGTTTTATGTTGTTCATCAAAGAGATAGATCTCAATGCTGGAAGAGCTTCAAACTAGCAATTTAAAAACACGAATTTTGGCCGTTGCGTCCGGTGGTGGTCATTGGGAACAGCTCATGCTGCTTCGAGACTCATTTTCAGGATGTAATGTCCAATTTGCTACGACTCTCCCTGGCTTGTTGGAGCGCGAGGCGATTCGGGGTGGATACATCCTTCAGGACTGCAACCAATATAATATTGTAGGCCTATTTCAGTGTCTTATACAGAGTATAATCTTGATTGCGAAAACAAGACCAGATGTTGTCATATCGACAGGAGCAGCGCCCGGCCTTATATGCCTATTGCTTGGACGAGTCGTTTTCGCAAAAACGATCTGGGTCGATAGTGTTGCCAATGCTGAGCGTTTGTCACTTTCCGGGCGAATTGCGCAACGATTTTCACATGTTTGCCTGACTCAGTGGCGTCATCTCGCTCGACCAGGAGGTCCACATTACGCAGGTGCCGTCCTATGATTTTCGTCACAGTTGGAACGCAACTGCCCTTTGACCGTCTGATCATATCGATTGATCGTCTTGCACCAATGCTCGGCGAGCCTGTCATTGCGCAAACAGGTGCAGGGCTTTACAAACCTCTAAATATAGAATTCAGGCCCGTAGTGCACGCGATCGAATTCGAGACAATCTTCTGCCAAGCGAGGCTCATTGTGTCTCATGCTGGTATCGGCTCTGTGCTTACTGCAAAGCGACATGGAAAACCTATTGTTTTGTTTCCCCGTCTTGCTGCGTTTGGAGAACATCGCAATGATCACCAATCAGCTACGGTCAGTCAGCTCGAAGGTCACCCAGGCATCCATATCGCTCGCTGCGAGGAAGATCTTAAGCACATACTGTCTATGTCTAATTTGGATCAGGATAGTATCGGCTTGAATTCTGTCAGCCGACACGATCTGACAAGCCACATTCGTGTGATCATATCCTCGATTGCCAATAGGGTGGCACCGGCGCACTAACCTTGCCCCCGACTTTTATCCAGCGTGAGCGAGACTCCGGGTTTGAGTTTTGCCGATCTGGGCGGGTTGGGCAACGGGGGCAGGCCACGCGGAGCTTTGCGGGTTGCGCAGCGTCAGGCCCCGTTGCGGGGCGAAGGTCTGGGTGAACTCGGCAGGGGTTTTCCAGCCGATGCGCAAGTGTGGGCGTTCGCTGTTGTAGTCCGTGCGCCAGGCGGCCAGCGTGGCGCGGGCGTGGTGTAGAGACGGGAACAGTGTCTCGTTGAGCAGTTCATCGCGCAGGCGACCGTTGAAGCTTTCGATGAAGGCACTCTGGGCCGGCTTTCCGGGCGCGATGTAATGCCAGTCAAACTTGCGATCATCCACGAACGTCAGGATGGCGTTCGAGGTGAACTCGGTCCCGTTATCGCTGACCACCGTCTGGGGCTTGCCGCGGGCGTCGAACAAGGCCGCCGGGACTGTCAGAATTTCTGTGTAAGGACCGGTTTCGTCATGCGAGTTTGAAG
>CAYVJO010000191.1:0-2164 GCA_964451735.1 uncultured Hyphomicrobiaceae bacterium
CGCGGCGGCGCCCGCTGCAATCGCGCCGCCTTTCAAAAATTTGCGGCGGTTGACGGGCTCGTTCGTTTTGGTTTCTGTCTTGGACATTGTTTTCCTCCGGTTTACGCTTTGCCCGATCATTGGGCTTGGGACATCTTGGTGTGTCTCTTTTTTGCGGGTCATGTGCTGGAACGGAATTGCGGCGCAATATGTCCGCAATATCCCTCAAACGACCGTCATTATCCATAACATCCGAAATTTCGACCGCTAGCAACCCCCGACCTTGGTTGAATTCAGTTATGCTATCAACGAATTAATCTCAAACTACACCATAGGGCGGCTCGCGCCCTGAAAGCACGGCATCGATATTATCGAGCGCAGCAAAGCCCATTTCGTTGCGCGCTTCGACGGTGGCCGATCCCAGATGCGGCAGCAGAAACACGTTGTTCAGGCCATAGTAACCTTCATGCATGTTCGGCTCGCCGCGATAGACATCGAGGCCTGCCCCTGCGATGCGCCCGGAATGCAGGGCAGCGATCAGATCCTCATCGACGACGAGATCGCCGCGCGCCGTGTTCACAACGAACGCGCCTTCAGGGAGCTTGGCGATCGCTTCGGCGTTCAGCAGACCGCGCGTTTCGGGCGTAGATGGAGCGTTGAGGGAGAGCACGTCGCTTACGGCCAGCAGGCTTTCCAGCGTGTCGTGATAGGTTGAGCCGAGTTCATGGTCGGCCGGCAGCCTCGTCCGATTGTAATAATGTATCTCCATATCGAAGCCGCGGGCCATTTTCGCCAGCATGCGTCCGATCTTGCCCATGCCGACAATGCCGAGGCGCTTCTTATCGAGCCGGCGTCCGAGCAACTGCATCGTATCCCAGCCGACCCATTCGCGGTTGCGCACCATGGCTTGCCCTTCAGTTGCGCGGCGCGTGGCAGCCAGAATGAGAAACATCGCGATTTCAGCCGTGGCGATGGTAACGGCGTCAGGAGCGTAACCTATGCGCAGGCCTCGCTCCCGGGCTGCATCGAGGTCTATATGATCGAGGCCAACCGAAAATGTGGATACGACCTTCACACTTGTCGGAAGACGTTCGATGACGTCGCGTGGAAGTTTCTCTGAGATACAGATCATCAATGCGGCGGCATTTGCAGAGCGGGCGAGAAGTTCGTCCGATGACAAGATCTGATCGTCCAGGTTCAGGATGGCGTCATAATCCCTGCAAGCTCGCGCTTCTACGAGTGGCGGGTAACGGCGGGTCAGGACGATTTTTTGCCGCTCTGTCAAAATTATCTACCTTTTTAGCGGAACAGAATGTCATACTTTCCACACTGCGGAAAGCTATACCAATTGCTTCGATGGTTATCATGAAAATTCATAATCACGTAGCAAAAAACATTGCGGATGGCGGCAGCGGGCAAATGATGCAAACGCGAAACGACACGGTGCAATCCCTCGGCAGGGCGCTCAAACTCCTGAACATACTAGCGATCAACGATCATGGCATGAGCCTGAGCGAAGTCGCTCAAAAAGCGAAGCTGCCAGTCTCCACGACCCATCGCCTGTTGAGTACCTTGCAACAGGATAATTTTGTCCGGCACGAACCTGAACGCGGACTTTGGATGATTGGCGTTCAGTCTTTTGTCGTAGGCAGCGCCTTTTTACGCTCGCGCGAACTGACTGTCATCGCACGCCCCCTGATGCGCGAGCTGATGGAGAAAAGCGGTGAAACGGTAAATCTTGCGGTCGAGGATCGCGGCGAGGCGATCTATGTCGCCCAGGTCGAGTGCCGTGAGACAATGCGTGCCATCGCGTGGCCGGGCGGGCGTGCCGCGCTCCATGCCTCGGCCATCGGCAAGGCGCTCCTGGCCGCCATGAGCGATAAGGAGATCCAAGGCATCATCGAGAGTCGCGGCCTGCCTCGCGAAACGGACAAAACCATCACCTCGCCCGACAGTCTCCAATCGGAGATCCGGAAGATCCGGGAATGCGGCTTTGCAATCGATGATGAGGAAAACGCCATTGGCCTGCGTTGTGTTGCGTCCGCTATCCACGACGAGAACGCAAGGCCCGTTGCGGCGCTGTCCCTTTCCGGCCCAAGTGTCCGCGTTGCGCTGGATATGCTGCCCGAACTGGGCGCGGCGGTGAGGCATGTGGCGGAGCGCATTACCGTCGAGATCGGCGGGG
>CAYVJO010000191.1:2174-6083 GCA_964451735.1 uncultured Hyphomicrobiaceae bacterium
CGACTCGCTCCGTCTGAAAATTTTCTAATTTCCATATTGCGGAATTCTATCTTATTTTGACGGCGAGCCGCTGCTTATCCTTTCAGCGAGAATATAATTTGAGCGGAGACCTATCATGACCGAGCCACAAGCTGGCACCTTGACCATCGAATCGCCTGACGGCGTAGAGATCAGAGGGACGATCGCGCAGGGTTATGAGCGTGTGCTGACGAAAGAAGCGCTTGCTTTTGTCGCAGCGCTCGCCCGCGACTTCGAGCCAAGGCGCCGGCAACTCATGGCGCTGCGCGACGATTATCAGGCCGCGATCGACGCGGGCGCGCTTCCGGATTTTCTCGACGAGACCAAAGACATCCGGGAGGGTGACTGGAAAATCAGAGGCATACCCGCGGACCTGCTCGACCGCAGGGTTGAGATAACCGGGCCTACATCGCGCAAGATGGTCATCAACGCGCTGAATTGCGGTGCATCCTGCTTCATGGCTGATTTCGAGGACGCCCTTTCCCCGACCTGGGACAATGTCATGGAGGGCCAGATCAACATGGCCAGCTACTGGCGTGGCGATATCGGCTACACCGATCCCGAAAGCGGCAAAGAGTATCATTTGAGCGATAATCCCGCCGTTCTGATTATCCGGCCGCGCGGCTGGCACCTGCTGGAAGAGCATGTTCTGGTCGACGGCGAAGCCGTTGCGGGCGCTTTTGTGGATTTCGGCCTGTATTTCTTTCACAACGCCAGACTGTCGCTGGAAAAGGGGAGCGGCCCATATTTCTATCTGCCCAAGATCGAGCATTACCAGGAGGCGTCACTCTGGAATGATGTTTTCCTGAAAGCGCAGAACGTGCTCGGTCTGCCGCCAGGGACGATCAAGGCGACCGTGCTGATTGAGACGCTGCCCGCCGCCTTCGAGATGGATGAAATACTTCATGCGCTGCGCGACCACATCGTCGGCCTCAATTGCGGGCGCTGGGACTATATCTTCTCCTTCATCAAGACTTTGCGCGCCAAACCCGAGTTCCTGCTTCCCGATCGGGGCCAGGTGGTGATGGGCAAGGAGTTCCTCAAAGCCTATTCCGAATTGCTCATCAAAACCTGTCATAAGCGCGGCGCGTTTGCCATGGGCGGCATGGCGGCCTTCATTCCCAACCGCCGCGATCCGGAGGTGAACGAGCGAGCGCTCGCCGCCGTTCGCGAGGACAAGCTGCGCGAGGTCAAGGCTGGCCATGATGGGACATGGGTCGCTCATCCTGATCTCGTGCCGGTTGCGCGCGCCGTTTTCGACGAGCACATGCCACAATCCAATCAGCTCGATCGGATGCGCGAGGATGTCGAAGCTGGTCAGGCCGATCTGCTGCGGATACACGAAGGAACGCGCACCGAGGACGGTTTGCGCGTCAATATCCGGGTTGGCGTGCAATATATCGAGGCGTGGCTGCGCGGGAACGGGGCGGTGCCGCTTTATAATCTCATGGAGGATGCGGCAACGGCTGAGATTTCACGCAGCCAGGCTTGGCAGTGGTTGAAATATGGCGCAACGCTTGAAGACGGCACAATCGTGACGCGCGAGCTGTTCGACCGGTTACTCCACAACGAAATGGCGAGGCTGAGAGAAACACTCGGAGCCGAGATTTATGATGGCGGGCGGTTTAAGGAGGCGGTGGCGCTGTTCGAAAGTCTGGCGACATCGGACAGGCTGGAGCCGTTCCTGACCGTGCCGGCTTATCGGTTGATCGTGTAATTTTCCCGTAAAGGCATAGCGAAGCGATCCGGTTTATCTTCGGGGGGGAAGAAAAACACCGGATCGCTTCGCCTTTCGCTCCAGGGGGCTTGGAGCGGGGGGCAGGGAGCAAGATGCGAAAAGCGTTCGCAAAGGCGTTGCGATTAATAGCTTTGCTGCGTCTTATTCCTATATTGATCGGCTCTCATCGATTTGCGTGTGCGGTCCCACACATCGGAGGCCATATTTTCCGAGTCGCGTAAATTCCGTTTCGAAAGCTCCCGCAAAGGCGAAGCCGCAGCCTGGGGCAATTTTTCAGCCTGCTCCGCCAGATAGGCGGCATTTTCCTTAAGCATACGCTTGGCTTCCTCGGTCTTACCCTTGTCCCGAAGCTCGACTGCTATTTCGCTGCGCTCGGTCGCGATCTGTGTGCTGACAGCGGCGATCACATCCTTGTTGACGCTGGCTGTAATGTCTTCTGCGGTGTTGCTGAAACGTAAACCGGCTTCGCCCATCAGGGAGGCGCGCTTACGCGAAGCCATGTCGGTGTAATTGACCTTGACCCGCGCGGCGCTCGTTTCCCCCCTGGCCCGTTCGCCGCTCACCTTAAGCTCGACAACAAGATATTTCTCCTGTTTGGCGTAGATCTGGTTCAGTTTTGCGTAGACCTTTCCGTCCTCGATCCGGGCTTGGCGACCGATAACGCGCACAGGCTCGAAGCCTTCTGGGCAGTCAATGATGATCTCGACATCGCCGCCGACCGCCGCGAGCACGTCTCCAAACTCATTATTGAAGATGCCGACAAGATCGTCCGCCTCTTCCACGAAGGCGTGATTGCCATCGCTTGCCAGTGCAAGCCGGGTCATCAAGTCCTCATTGTAGCCAAGCCCCAGCCCGATGGTCGTGATAGAAACGCCCTCTTGCGCCGCCTCCCGGCCAAGCGCCTCAAGTTCCTTCGGTGAGGACGGCCCAACATTGGCAAGCCCGTCAGACAGGAGAATGATCCGGTTCAGCTTGTAGGGATCGGTGAATTCGCGCAGTTCGCGGATAGCCTGGCTGACACCGGCGTAAAGCGCGGTGCGGCCGCTTGCCTCCAAGCCTCGGATCGCGGCGCGCAGGTCGTCCGTGTCCCGAAGCCGGCTCGGCGGATAGAGTGTGTAAGCATCGTCGCTATACGCGATCACGCCAAGGACATCGCTCTCGCCGAGGCGCTCGACAGCCATCAGCGCCGCTTCCCGCGCCTGCTCTATGCGATCGCCTTGCATGGAACCGGATCGGTCGATGACAAGCATCACATTGGCTGGCGTGCGTGTGCCTTCTTGCTGCGGCGCAAAGCCTTCTAGGCCAACGCGAAGATAGACTTGGCCGCTCTGGCCTTCAGGCATGACAGTCTGGCCGAGCTGAGCCTGAAGCTTTACTGGCGAGGCGGCGTGTGTCTGAGGGGAAGCGAGTATCCCGAACGCTACAAACGCATACAGAAAACTGGATTTCATCGCTTCCCCCTTGACTGTTGCTTCATCGCAACTCAACGAATTTGAAGCTAAACGTTGCGATATGAACACGAAATTAACGTATCACGGACGAATTCCGTGTCCCGCTCATCAAGCGGCGTGGATTCACTTTTTCACAAACTTACAGCGCTAGTTTTTAGAGAGGTCGACGGGCTAGACGATTGCGATGCAGCCCGCATGCGGCCCTTGGGATCTGCGCTTAAGGACTGCGAAAAAGCCATGACCGATATAAAGCAGCGTCTTGCCTCTCTCCATCTGGCTCGCGACAGTTTTTTCGCCGCCCTGAAAGACCACGAGCATGCCATTTACAAGCTGGGCTATGAGGACGGTTTCTGCGCTGGCTGGGAAGCGGCTCTGACCCGGCTTGCCGAGTTAAAGCCCGAAGCGAAATTTAAATCCACCGGACCGACTGACCTGAGCCATTTGCTCCATCAGCAGCAGGCAGAAGTTCCGACCCATGATATTCTGCTCGACATACTGAAAGGGTCGCCCGGCCTGCAAAGAGGCGAGATCGTGGACATCGCGCGCAAAAAAATGCCCACTATGAACGAACGCACGGTTCGAACAGCTTTGCAGCGTATGAAGAATGCGGGTGAATTGCGGGTTGCTGAAAACCGGTGGTATCTGACGGAGAAGCGCCAGTCTGCGACGAGCTGAGTTTGCGCTTTGAGATAGCGGTTAAGC
>CAYVJO010000192.1:0-6050 GCA_964451735.1 uncultured Hyphomicrobiaceae bacterium
CGCCTTCTAGAGGCGGACGTGTGTCGGGCATGGCGCTTGAGGGTATTGCGAGCGCTTTTTTTTCTACAAGGCGATCAAGCGAGACGAGCCCGCGCCCAATATTGGCTTTTAGCTCTTTGGTCCTGCTTTCGACCCCGGGAGCTGCCCTGAGCTGCTCTATGATGATCTTGAACTGGCGGCGCCATTGATGAACGGCAGGCTCCGACCGCTGGAGCAGCAATTCCGACGTGAGAAGGTTGAGCTTGCCGATGTTCGTACTGAGGCGTTCGCCATACTCGGCCGCGTCATGCGCCTTTTCGAGCAGGACATAAGCGCCTGCTATTATTACGACAACGGCTATGGTGCCCGCCGCAAGCGCAGCAATCGCCATTCTTACCGTTGTTCTGAGCGAAAGCGCCAGCATCTGACGATCCTAATCATAACGCCAATGGCGATGCTCCAAACTGTCGCCAAGAGCGAAGCAACGATTGACCCGAAAAAATCGGACTCGATATTTATACTGAGACGTTTCTAAATTTGACTATTGGCTCCGCTCTTTAAAACAAACAGCATTTCTTGCCCGAGACTGACTTCATTGCGCTCGTAAAGTCTGTCAACACCGGCTGCGCATTGCCTTACACATGCGAGTGCCCAACGAACGCTTCCAGTCTGCTTAAATAGTCGATGCAAACCCTTTCGGCTTCGATAAGGGGCGCTGATGTTTTTTATGTATTTTCTTGATTTTGGTGATTTGTATTTGTTTGGGCGCGACAACACGGAATCGAAGCAGACCAAGAGTCCGTCAGCGCGAGTGCGCACCCAATGACCATCGGGCGTATTTACACTTTTTAAGTGTGTTGATTATTTTTACAATCAAAGGTAAATAGTCTTTGAAGTTTACGATGTCGCCTGAGGAATGAAGATCTCCATGGCTCAGCGTCATTCGTTGAGCTGGCCATCGAGCGTGTTTGGATCTCTATGCCGGTTCGCGATTGCATGCCTGGTTTGATAACCGCTCCTGTCAAGGCCCAAAGCATATTGTCGGAAAAACGAATAATTCAGCGATTAAGGTCGAGAAAAATCCTGTGATTGAAGCTGAGCAGATCGAGTTGGCCGATACGCCGATCCTTCCCAGGCGGGTTCTCGTGGCCGAAGACAGCCCTGTCACCCAGGATCTGCTTAAGCTGATCCTTACGCAGCGCGGCCATAGCGTCGATATCGCTGAAGACGGCGAAGAGGCTTTGAGCGCTCTCCAGCAGCAAGCCTACGATGTAGCGCTGATTGACTTCCGATTACCCAAGCTCGATGGCCTCCAAGTTGCGCAGAGATATCGGCACGGCGATCATGGCGCCGCGCGCGCGCATCTGATCGCGATAACCGCGGATATAGAAGGTTTGCTGTCGCATCCCGAGAATTGCGAGAATTTTGATCAGATCGTTCCAAAACCGCTCGATATTCATGAAGTTTGCGACCTCATTGAACGGACAGCGCTGACGGAGAACGCGGGAGATAACGGCACCCCTCCCCATGACTATCCCGGCACGCAAGGTGACGCGCAGCAAACGGATCGGCGGAGTGGCCGTATTGCGCTCATCTCGGGGCGGGGCGATCCCTCCTGGGCACTCGGCCTGGAATTGTTGCGCTGGCCGGAGGATTTCGATGAGAGCCGATTCTCGGCCGGGGCGCTTCACGCGTTCAAGGGTGTGGATGAAATCGACGCCATACTGATTCGCCGGCCTGCAAAAGCGCTGAATCTAGCCGGGATATGGCAGCGCAAGCCACTGCACCTGTTCCCGATCATCGATCTCGACGGCAGCTTGGGACCGCATGCCGATTTCGACGCCTCGCTGGGGCGACAGGGCGATGGCGACGCAGTCCGCGCGCTCGTACAAGGGTTTCATCGCAGGCGCGCCCAGCTCCATCGCGACTTGCTAACGACGTCCGATCTAGGTGAGAAGCTACTAGCGCGAGCATACGTTCAGGATAAGCCTTTAAGCGCGTCATACGCGGCGGATGCTGTTTCGCTCGTTCGTTTCAATGCCGCGCTAGGCGACGACGAATTGATACGGGAAGCGGAAAAACACTGCAAGAACGGGTTTATGACCCGCGACTTCTTTGACCGTTTTCATGTTTGCTACAGGTGTTCGTCTTCTCGTCTGCATATCCGCGAGGAATGTCCGGCCTGCCGCTCCTCGGAACTGCGCGAGGATGCCTATGTCCATCACTTTAAATGCGGCTATCAGAGCGTGGAAGCGGATTTCCGTCGGGGCGACAGGCTGATTTGCCCAAAATGCCGTCAGGAATTATCGCATTTCAGCGTCGATTACGACAAGCCCGGCACGGCGATACAATGCGGCCGTTGCAGTCACAGCGGATCGGAGCCCGCCATCGGTTTCGTTTGCATGGATTGTATGGCGCATTTCGACAGCGACAAAGCTGGGGTGCGGGACGTCTACTCCTATCAGCTGACCGAAGCGGGCATTGCTTTCCTGCAAATGGGACAGGCGCTTCGCGGGCCCGGCCAGCGAACGGTCCGCTTCTCCGATCTGCCTCTGGAATTCGTGATCGCGCTAAACGCAGCGGCAAAGCTCTTCAACGAATCGGAAACTCCCTTCACGGTTGTCAACCTGTCTTATGAGAATGAGCGCGAAATCATCCGTGAAGCTGGGCCGCGCCAATTCGCACAAGCGCGCGATCTTTTTCTTGAGAATTTGACGAATGAGCTGAGCGACAGTGGCGCGATTGTGAAAGGGCATGGCTATGATTTCTGCCTGCTTCGCGGAATGCTTCCGTCGCAGGCGGACGGCGTGATTCGCGAAGCCGCTAAAACGGCGAGCGTCAATTTGCGCCTCGACCTCGGCGCGCGCGTTCAACTTTTCGGGCCCGAGGACTTTGCATGATATCTGGACCGATCCCTGCAACCCCATCGAGAGAAACGGCGAATTTCGGTTCGTTTGGTCTAATCCGGAGGCTGGCATGATTCGAACGCTCAAAAAGCGGCCGAGATCCGACAATCTGGTCAATGAAAAGCGTGTCGCACGCGGCACATCCGGCCGAGCCATCTATATCCTGGCCTTGGGCGTCTTCGGAATAGCTGTTGCAAACTACCTTTTCGGCGACCTTGTCTTTCTGCGGGCGAACGGATTGGTGCTGCGTGATGTGACAGTCATCGCACCGACCTATGTCGCAAAGGTGCAGAGTGTTCATGTCAAGGAAGGACAGGAAGTCGAGAAAGGTCAGGTGCTGGTCAATCTGCAATCCATCGAGATGCTGGAGCGGCTCGCCGACCTTTCAGCGCGGCGGGCCAGGCTCGTGGCCGATTCTGTGGAATTTCGTATCCGCTCCGAGACGGTCTCCGCCCTACTGCCGCTGGCACAGAAGCGTGAGGACGAGTCCTCACGGGTCGTCGGCAAATTCGATCAACTCGCCGAAGCCGGCTTGACGACGGCATCCAGCTATGATGCCGCGCTCACAGCAAATTTCAATGCTCAGCAGGATCGCATCCGGTTGACCTCTCAGATGACAACTCTTGAAAAAGAGCTTGCGACGCTACAAGAGGCACGAAACGACGCCGAATCGGCTCTGAGTAAACTTCAGGATCACTATGCCGAGGGTGTCGTGCGTGCTCCTGTTAGCGGCTCGGTAGGGGCGGTAACACCGTCCATCGGCAATGTGTACAGAACCGGCGAGGATATTTTATCGATCTACTCCGGGGATCCCTATATTTTGGCTTATCTGCCGAGGCGCTATCTATTTTCCATCGAAGCTGGTCTGAAAGTAACGATTTCCGATGGTCGCCATACCGCTGCGGGCGTCCTGGAGGAGCTTCTTCCTGTAACGGATGCCTTGGCAAAGGAATTTCAGAACACCTTCAAGCCAACTGACCGCAGCCAGCTTGCAAAAATCCGCTTTGTTGAACCATCTCCTTTCCCCTTGCACGAGAAAGTGACAATTTCTGTACGGTATTTCTAGGTATTATTGAATAATGATACAAAAATAAGCTCTCTGTAAAAATTAATACGATCTATATCGAATAATAAAATACAAATTACGTGTAATTTATATTTTATTTCAAGTAAAATTGTTTCAATGAATAAAACGCTCTATAAATATGTAAATTTCTTTTTTTTCTTAGCTCATATGTGCCTGATCTCGTTTTATGCAAATATGTCACAGAGTGGCAAGGATTCCTGTGATGTCGGCGGAATTAAGATTGTCTCAACTTTAAATTGCATATAAGCCAATTACTGCAATTAATGATTGCAAATGCCGATTCCCACCATGAGTGACCGCGTAGATATCGGAAAGGCAGAAGCAGGGACAAACCTGCAAATTTTAACATGGAGCCCGTTTGGCGGTGAGAATGATGATTCGCGGATTCATGAAGACAACTAGTCTAACTACCTTAGTCGCTGCGGCTGGCATACTCGTGGGTAACTCTGCTTATGCTCCTGCCAATGCGGCTGATCTGGGCGGCAGTGGTTGCTGCGCAGATCTTGAGGAACGGGTGGCCGAGCTTGAGGCCACTGCCGCCCGCAAGGGCAATCGCGTTGTATCTCTCCAAGTCTACGGCCAGGTCAATAGGGCCTTGCTGATCTGGGACGACGGCGTCGATAGCGATGTCTTTGTAACCGATTATGATCTGTCCGGCAGCCGTATCGGTCTCCAGGGGACCGCTACACTCCGTCCAGGCTGGACGGTCGGCTACAATATAGAGTTCAACTATCAGGACTCCGCGACCGACTCGGTTACCCAGTTTGACGATGACGGCAATGAAAACGATATCTCGATCCGTAAGAACTATCTGTATTTCGAGAGCGAGCAACTCGGCCGTCTTGGAATTGGGCAGCAATCCTCTTCGGCTGACGGCGTCAACGAAATCGTGCTTGGTAATTCCCTGCAGTCTTCGCTGGTGAATATCGGTAATTTATTTGTACGCGATGAAACGGGGCCGGATTTTCTTTCGGGCTTTAAGGTCAGCGATTTTACCAATAACCTCGATGGCAATCGTTTGGACGTAATTAGATACGATTCCCCGTCGATATACGGCTTCATTCTCTCAGCGTCCTGGGGCGAGAACGATTATGCCGACATCGCGCTCCGCTTCAAGAAAGAGTGGAATTCGATCCGGCTGGCTGCTGGAATCGCTTATCAATGGGTCGATGAGGCGAAAACGGTCCTTTTTGATGACGATGATGATGATGATGACAGCAATGACATCAGCGGATCCGTCGATAAGGAAATCCTGAGCGGTTCTATTTCCATAATGCATGTTCCCACCGGCATCTTTGGCGCATTTGCCGCGGGCCAAGTGGAGTACAACGGGTTTGCACTGGACGACGGTGATTTCGTCTACGCACAACTCGGCTTGGAGAGACGTATCACGCCTTATGGCTCGACTATCTTCTATGCCGAATATGGCGACTATAATGGTGTTACAGAGCTTGGCGCTTTCTTCGATCTGAATGCGGAATTGTGGGGCGTCGGCGTCGTGCAGCGGTTCGATAGCGCTGCAGTTGAACTTTACGCTCATGCCCGCTTCTGGGATTTCGAGAATGGCACTACTGCTGGTGACGACCTGGAAGGCATCACCACCGTTATCATAGGCTCTCGCATCAAATTCTGAGGTTGCGATCGTCAAAAAAAAAGAAAAAATAACGTCAGACCTAAAGCCGCTGCATTGCAGCGGCTTTTTTTATCTCGATGCTTTGTCCATCTTCAAAAAAGTCATAGCGGAGCCATTGGAAAAACAGGGGCGGGCAGTGATTATGAACATTGGCTCATTGGATCGAGTGGTTCGGCTTGTGTTGGCGCTTGCTTTGCTGAGCCTAAGCTACGGGAAGATCGGTCCTGCGGTATCCGCCGAAATGGGGTGGCTTGCCTGGAGTTCAGGAGGCTTTCTGGCTCTGACGGGCATATTCCGCTACTCACCGCTTTACGCGCTTTTCCAAACGCATAGCTGCGCGCTATATGCTTGCCATCAGACGCAGAAGGATCTGTGACCGTCTACCGATGCACTAGTGGAGCGAATTTGACATTTGAGTCCCGCTCGCCGCAGACGCATCATTCAA
>CAYVJO010000193.1:0-4059 GCA_964451735.1 uncultured Hyphomicrobiaceae bacterium
CGAGGACAAAATCCGCAAGGTGCTCAAGATCGCCAAGGAGCCGATTTCGCTGGAAACACCGATTGGCGACGAAGAGGATTCGCATCTTGGCGATTTCATCGAGGACAAGAACGCCATCCTCCCGATCGACGCCGCCATCCAGTCGAATCTGCGCGAGACGACGACGCGCGTGCTTGCCAGTCTGACACCTCGCGAGGAGCGCGTACTCCGGATGCGTTTTGGCATTGGTATGAATACTGACCATACGCTAGAGGAAGTCGGGCAGCAATTCTCGGTAACACGCGAGCGTATCCGTCAGATCGAGGCGAAGGCACTTCGCAAGCTAAAACATCCCAGCCGAAGCCGTAAATTGCGAAGCTTCCTCGACAATTGATTTCACGATTTCAAGAGCGGCTGGGGAGCGCTGTTCTGAACATTTAGAGCGCCGGGCTTTTAAACAAAATCGGCCGGGACGCTTCATATGTTTGTTGTGGCATCGGATGTGCCCGAAAACCACTGCGCACTTTTCGGTCCGATAATTTTGACTTAGCATCGGATGTGCCCGAAAACCACTGCGCACTTTTCGGTCCGATGCCATAGATCAAGACCATTTCAGATGGAAACGATCCCGATCCATATCGACTTATCTACGCACGATCTTCAGAAAAACCGGTTTCCCCATTTTCTAATCGTACTCTAATGTACGAGCCTGTTTGCGTCATTCCGTATGAAATCTAGAGGACGCATCGGTGTGCCATTATCGGGGATCATTTCGCCGAGATCGGAAAGCAGAAAAGGTTCTTCGCCATCTTGTTCCGCTACAATAAACACCTGCTGGTCGTCCTCGATAGCAGCATATGAGGCAAGCGCTGGCGCTTCGAAACCATATCGCGATGCGAGGCTGAAATGCAAAGCTTCACAGGCGTCGATCAGAAGGCGGACGTCAAGTTTGCCAGCGATCCGGTAGCCAGGAAGCGGGGCTGTCACGATACCAGTCTCCACGGGCGGGTATCCGCGCGAATCGAGAAAACTCCTAGGCTGCGCGGCATCGCCAAAGGCGCTGTCTTTGACGGGGATTAGCATATCGCGCAAATCGGACGCCATCACCGTTGCGAGGCGGAACGTATCGATCTCGGGCCTTATTGCCGGCGCGTAAACGCGCAGATCCTTAGCGAGGTCCCTAGCGCGGAGAATTTTTGTCAGCATGATCAACTCGCGGCTCCTCAATTCAGCGACATGGCGCCGAAAGCCTGCGAGTTTGCTTGCAATTGCCGAGCAGTCCATCTCTGGTGCCAGTTGAGGCAGCTCGCAGGGGCTATGCTGAAGGCTATCGCCCGCTTCGACCGCAGAGCGAAGGGAATCGCTCAAGAAAAAGACGATCGATTCGACATACCCTGGTTTTTCCGAAGAGATAAATCCCATGAACTGCTCAGCCGCCCGGCTGCCCCCGAATAGTTGAAAGCCTCTTCCGCCCAATGACGGGAGGCTTTCGTTAAGGTCTCAGCGCGATCTTTTGGATATCGTACGTCTTACGGTCGCGCTCTGATGAAACGAAGCTGAAACGCGCCAACCACGGAGATCAGCCAAGCGTGCGGTCGCCCGGTTGGCTGATCAACGGCGGCATTTGAACACAATGACGCTACAAACTCAGGAACATCCGCTAGTCGAACCGCATGTATCGCATTTCATACACGTGCCGTTTCGAACGAGGGTAAAATTACCGCATTCACCGCAAGATTCGCCTTCATAGCCCTTAATTCGGGCCTCAATGCGGAGAGCCGACTCGATCCGTTCGACGGGAGCAGTTTGCGCCCTGATATGGACCGTGGGCGCAATCGCCATAGCGTTGTTGCCCTCGACATGACCGATCAGGGCAGCAAGGTCCTGCCTCATTTTTGCAACGGGCCCCGGATCCCCACCCGCTTCAACCATCTGACCGGACACAACCATGACTTTATTACCAAGCGCGCCGCGCATCAAGCCCCGGCTCATATAACGGTCGGCAACGAATGCGGCATTGCCGCTGCCATCCGCCACACCAGCACCGATTGTGGTGTTGTCGATGTCCTCGGGATTGACATGAGCTAGATCGCTGCGCCCGAGATAGGATACGGCGAGTTCGCGGAAAATATAGTCGAGAATTGAGGTTGCGTTCTTGATCGTGTCGTTTCCTTGAACGAGGCCGGCCGGTTCGAAGCGTGTGAACGTGAAGGCTTCTACGAATTCCTCCAGAGGCACGCCATATTGCAGCCCAAGGCTGATACCGATCGCGAAATTGTTCATAAGTGACCGAAAAGCTGCGCCTTCCTTGTGCATATCAATGAACAACTCGCCAAGACTGCCGTCTTCATACTCGCCCGTGCGCAAATAGACCTTATGACCGCCAACATTGGCCTTCTGCGTATATCCCTTGCGCCGGTTCGGCAGCTTGTGCCGGGTTGCAACCTCCCGTTTGCGCTCAATGATCCGCTCGACGATACGCTCGGCAACAAGTTCGACATGCTTCTGGGTCGGCTTCTCGGCAATAAATGGCTCGGCATCCTCGTCCTGATCCTCATCGCTCAAGAGCTGCGCTTGCAGGGGCTGGGACAGTTTGGAGCCGTCGCGATAGAGAGCATTGGCTTTGAGCCCCAGCTTCCAGGAGAGCATATATGCGTCCTTGCAGTCCTCGACCGTGGCGCTGTTCGGCATGTTGATAGTCTTCGAGATCGCACCGGAGATGAAGGGCTGCACGGCGGCCAGCATCCGAATGTGGCTATGGGCCGACAGGAAGCGTTTTCCTTTGCGCCCGCAAGGATTGGCGCAGTCGAAAACCGGCAGATGCTCTGGTTTCAGGCCAGGCGCGCCCTCCACGGTCATGGCGCCGCAGCAATATTCGTTCGCTGCCTCGATCTGCGCCCTAGTGAAGCCAAGATAGGTCAAAAGATCGAAATTGGCTGAATCGAGCTTGCCCTTGTCAATCCCGAGCGTTTCGGTACAAAATGCCTCCCCAAGTGACCATTTGTTGAACGCGAATTTGATGTCGAAAGCGCTTTTAACCCCAGCCTCGGCCTTGGCGATCGCCTCCCGTGTAAAGCCTTTCGCAGCCAGCGTCTCCGGATTGATATGCGGCGCGCCCTCCAGCGTGCCATGCCCGACGGCGTAATCGACGATCGCCTTCACGGTCTGCTTATCGTAACCGAGCGTTTCCAACGCCTCGGGAACAGCGCGGTTGATGATCTTGAAATAACCGCCGCCGGATAGCTTCTTGAACTTGACGATGGCGAAATCCGGCTCGATGCCTGTCGTGTCGCAATCCATTACAAGCCCGATCGTGCCGGTCGGCGCAATAACGGTTGCCTGGGCATTGCGGAAACCGTGCCTCTGTCCGAGCGCTATGGCGCGGTCCCAGGCCTGGCGCGCGGCGAAAATGAGACGCTGATTGGGGCAGGCATGCTTGTCGAGCGGCACGGGCAGCGTGTGTAGGCCCTCATAGCATGCGCTTTCCCCGTAAGCCGCGCGACGGTGGTTCCGGATCACCCGGAGCATATGCGATGCGTTCGGTCCATAGCCAGGAAACGCGCCGAGCCGCTCAGCCATCTCCGCGGATGTGGCATATGACGCACCCGTCATCAGCGCCGACAGCGCCGCGGCCAAAGCGCGGCCCTCATCCGAGTCATAGGCTATGCCCGAGGCCATCAGCAGCCCGCCAATATTGGCGTAACCGAGGCCCAGCGTGCGGTAGCGATAGGACAGCTCCGCGATTTTCTTGGACGGAAACTGCGCCATTAGCACCGATATTTCCAGGACGATGGTCCATAAACGAACAGCATGGGCGAAACCGTCAACGTCGAAACGCTTGTTTGCGTCGCGGAAGGTCATCAGGTTGAGCGAGGCCAGATTACAGGCTGTATCGTCCAGGAACATATATTCCGAACAAGGGTTCGACGCACGGATCGGTCCCGACGCAGGGCATGTGTGCCAATCGTTGATCGTCGTGTGATACTGAATACCCGGATCCGCGGAGGCCCAGGCGGCGAAACCGATCTTGTCCCATAAATCGCGTGCATTGACCGTCTTGACGGTCTCGCCTTTGATCCG
>CAYVJO010000193.1:4069-6050 GCA_964451735.1 uncultured Hyphomicrobiaceae bacterium
TCCGCCCTTTCAGCTCCCAGTCGGTGCCGGCCTCGACCGCCTGCAGGAAGCGATCCTCTACGCGCACCGTGTTGTTGGAGTTCTGTCCGGAGACCGTCCGATAGGCTTCACCTTCCCAGTCGGTGTCGAAAACCGGAAATTCGATCTCCTTGAAACCCTGCCGCGCGAATTGCAGAACACGCTGGATATAACTGTCCGGCACATGCGCCTTACGCGCTGCGCGGATTTCCCGCTTCAAGGCCGGATTCTTGGTTGGATCGAAACAGTCCTCGCCATCGCCATCGCAATGGGTGCAGGCGCGCATGATCGCCGTCAGGTGTTTCGCGCACGCCTTTGAGCCGGACACCAGCGCTGCGACTTTCTGCTCCTCGATGACTTTCCAGTCGATGAAGTCCTCGACATCCGGGTGGTCGGCATCGACGATCACCATCTTGGCCGCCCGCCGGGTCGTGCCGCCCGACTTGATTGCGCCTGCCGCTCGGTCGCCAATCTTTAGGAAACTCATGAGGCCGGAGGATTTGCCGCCCCCCGATAACTTCTCGCCTTCGCCGCGCAGCTTGGAGAAATTCGTGCCCGTGCCCGAACCGTATTTGAACAAACGCGCCTCACGGACCCAGAGATCCATGATGCCATCCTCGTTCACAAGATCGTCCTCGATCGACTGAATGAAGCAGGCATGGGGCTGGGGATGCTCATAGGCCGAGCTTGCGCGGGTCAACTCGCCTGTCTGGAAATCGACGTAATAGTGCCCCTGGCTTGGACCATCGATGCCATAGGCCCAATGCAGGCCCGTATTAAACCATTGCGGGCTGTTCGGCGCGACCATTTGCATCGCCAGCATGTAGCAATGTTCGTCGTAAAAGGCGCGCGCGTCCTCTTCTGATGAGAAATAGCCGCCTTGCCAACCCCAATAGGTCCACGTGCCGGCGAGACGGTCGAAGATCTGGCGGGCATCCGATTCGGACGTATAGCGCTGATCTTCGGGGAGTTCTTCAAGAGCCTGTTTGTCCGCGACCGACCGCCAAAGCCACGATGGCGTTGAATTTTCCTCGATCTTCTTCAAACGCGCGGGAACGCCTGCCTTGCGGAAATATTTCTGCGCCAGAATATCCGCCGCGACCTGGCTCCAATGGGCCGGGATTTGAATATTCTCCAGCCGGAAGACGATCGAACCGTCCGGATTGCGGATTTCGCTGGTCGCTTCACGAAATGCGATCTCTGCGTATGGAGATTGGCCGGGTTTGGTAAAGCGCCGTTCGATTCGCATGTCTTGTCCCTCTGTATGCTTGCCGCTTAGGCCGAATTGAGAAGATAAAACGCAAACAATGGCTGACACTGCCGACTGGGAAGTCCGGCGCAAACAAAGTGCCTGGCGCGCATGAGCCCTTCAATTTCGGACGCTCTGGGTGCCCGAAAGCATGGTCCGCTTTCAGGATCGCGAATGGCCGTGTATCAGCAAACGCAACGCAACTATGGCGAGGGCGCCTTGCATGGCGCCGGTACATGGGAAATCAGTCAGTCATGGCCGTGAATGGCCGGATGGCTTTAAGACTTACTGCCAGAACTGTGTCTGATTCACGGGATCTCGACCAGCCCTAGCACTTAATAAATATTACTCCACTAGATATTGTTGTTTTTGCGCATCATCTTTGACATACCCCCCCGAAGCGCAGCCAACAGGAAAACGATAGGACGATTCTGCAGGAGCTGCCGGATAGGGTTGGCGCTATCCAGAATGCATCAACAGCTAAACCGCCCGGATACGGTTTTTTTTATTTCCGCATTGTGTGTGTCGAATCGCGCAAGGTGGACAGTCGCAGCGGAGCGGTGCAATAGTTCTCTTGAACATTATCAGGCGGCTTCAATGGGTCTTTTCAGCGATCTCTTTACATGGTGGAACGGCGCGACGCTTTCTACGCGGCTCTACACCAAACGCCATGGCATCCTCGTCGGCGAGGACAGCTTCGGTAATCGATATTAC
>CAYVJO010000194.1:0-6019 GCA_964451735.1 uncultured Hyphomicrobiaceae bacterium
TGATACGATCGGCATAGACCTGGTGGCGATGTGCGTGAACGATCTCATCGTTCAAGGTGCGGAGCCTCTGTTTTTTCTGGATTATTTTGCCTGCTCCAAGCTCGATGTTGCAACGGCGCGGGCTGTGATCGCCGGGATCGCGGACGGCTGCCGACAGGCGGGCGCGGCGTTGATCGGGGGGGAAACGGCGGAAATGCCGGGGCTTTATGCGTCTGGTGACTACGATCTTGCCGGCTTTGCCGTCGGTGCGGCTGAACGCGGCGCTTTACTCCCGCGCGGCGATGTCGAAATTGGCGACGTCGTGATAGGGATATTCTCAGAAGGCCTTCACTCCAATGGGTTTTCGCTGGTCCGCCGCCTCGTGGCCGATGCCGGATTGGATTGGCATGCAACCGCTCCGTATGAGAGGGATAAGACTCTTGCGGAGAGTCTGCTCGTGCCAACGCGTATTTATGTGAAGTCTGTCCTGACTGCGATAAGGGAAACGGGCGCAGTGAAAGCTCTGGCCCATATTACTGGCGGCGGATTGCTGGAAAATCTTCCTCGCGTTCTGCCCGGGGATGTCGCGGCGGAAATCGATCTTGCGGCATGGAAAGGCCCTGCGGTTTTTCAGTGGATTGCGCAGGAAGGGCGTGTTTCCGATACGGAAATGCTCAGAACCTTCAATTGTGGGATCGGCCTTGTCATCCTTTGCGCCGAGCGTGACGCCAATGGCCTCCTCAATATCCTTGAACGCCAAGGAGAGCGCGGTGCAACGATTGGAAAGCTTGTTCAGCGGAACTCAGCGGCTTCAGTCCGGTTTGGCGGTTCCCTTTTTCGAGTTTGAGTGACAGATGAACAGCAGAAAACGAATTGGAGTTCTCATCTCCGGCCGCGGTAGCAACCTGAAAAGCCTTATCAAGGCTTGCCACGATCCACATTATCCAGCCGAAATCGTGACCGTTATTTCGAATAGGCCCGATGCGCCGGGGCTTCAGATAGCGAGAGCGGCTGACCTTCCAGCCTCTACCATAGACCATAAACGCTTTGCTGACCGATCAAAATTTGACGCTGCTTTGGATGAAGCGCTGCGCCAGGCCGATGTCCAGCTTGTGTGCAATGCGGGGTTTATGCGTCTCCTATCGGAAGGCTTTGTAGAGGCATGGCGAGACAAGCAACTCAACATTCATCCATCTTTGCTTCCCTCATTTAAAGGATTGCATCCGCAGAAACAGGCTCTTGACGCCGGTGTACGGCTCTCGGGCGCAACCGTACACTTTGTCCGTGCGGAGATGGATGCCGGACCTATCCTCGCTCAAGCGGCCGTACCCGTCTTGGTAAGTGACACTGTCGAGACGTTGTCGACGCGGATTTTGCAGGCTGAGCATGAACTTTACCCTTATGCGCTGAAGCTGGTTGCGTCTGACGAAGCTTGGGTCGAGGGGGAAACGGTTCGCTATGCATCGTCCTCGACTTGCACGGCACTCATGATGCAGGCATCGAGCGCGCAACCGATCGGCCGATAGAAAATATTGCGCCGACTAGATCGTCAATGAAAACGGGGACCTTCTCCTCATTGTTCGCATCCTCGAACGTAAGCGGAAATCGTGAATCGATGAATTTCGCGCTGCTGAGCAGCTTTATCTCGTGCCGATAGCGTTTTTTTAAATTTATACGAATATTCTCTGGTATATTGGTTTGTTTTTCATCGATCTTGAGGATTTTGAGCTGATCGATCAAACTTGAAATGTGTCCTTCTTGAATCTGTTGCTTTCTTAATTCACGCATTACACATACGAGGTATGGTGGCAAAGTTTCGTTTAACCTTTGCAGCGCCATTGACATATCAAAGTGGTGGGCTTCCAGGTCAACTATCCGAAGAAAATCGATAACAACATTATTTTTCACACAATCATAGGAACGAATAATTATTTTATTATTGAACGCTCTTTGTGACCAGACATTACAAAGCGAGAATAGATCAGTGCGGGCCTTTTTCTCTAATTCAAATTCTGTAAAATCACATGTTATGGATTCATGTGTTACGTAGGTTTGATATAAAGATTGTGCCATATCAGAAGAATCTCTAATGTATATGATAGGAATAATGTAAAAAGAGTCAAATTTTATGAAAAATGATTGAACTTCATCATCGTTCATTGTTGAAAATTCTTCAGAAGACAAAATTATATTATTTCGGCCGCTTAACTCTATCTCATGCAGAACTGCGTCCAGCAGCAGTTTTGAGTCGATTGGGGTCTTCAGCGCAAAGCCGGCCGAGACTACATCGGGACGCGGCTCTTTCAGTGCACGGGCGATCAGTGCATGCTGAACATGAGACCGGGGATGCCTTCCGGTGCTGGGGTAAAGGAAATCACGGTCATAAAGACGCTGCATATTGGCATGAAGGAAGTATTGAAGGCTCGTCGTTCCCGTTTTATGCGTGCCTATATGAACATACAGACGCTTCTTCGGAATTTTCGTCTTTGAGGACTGGAAAATCATTGACTTGGCCCGGCTTCTCTATCGTCAAGGCATCATATCTGCCAATTTTAGCGGCATGTTTGTAGAGTTGGTAGGAACCGATCTAACAACAACCTGATAGACATCTGCGAATTTATTTTCCGAGAGCGCCTTGCGAATATGAGCTGGCAACTGCCTCCAGCGATCCGCAAATTCCGTTTGCTCCGGCGCTTTGACAACGAAGCGAACGTCCTCGATCGCCAGTCCTGCCTGATCGTGAAGCGTCTGGATATTGTGAATACCAAAGAAGCGGATGTGAGTTTTATCCAGAAGCCCCCACTCCCTATAATCCAGATCTTCTTGGAACAGGCAGCCGAGTACAGTGCGGTGCCCTGCGTGCGGGAGGGAGAGGACGATTGAGCCTTTGTCAGAAAGGAGCGATTTCATTTGTCTTAGAACTGTCCAGGGGTCGTAAAGATGTTCAAGCACATCTGCCGCGACGATACAGTCGAACGGACCAGAGGCACTGAGACTTGTCACCCAGCCCGCATCATTCAGGTCCAGATCGTAAATGTTGTCCGTAAACGCTCTGAGCTTGGTGATGCTTGCGGGGTTGATCTCCAAAGCCGTGACGGAGCACCCGTTTGCGCCGACGAGATGGCGTGTAATCGCTCCTGAACCCGCTCCAATCTCAAGGACGTTTTTCTTCGATCCGACAAGCCTGATGACCTGTGCTGCAGCCTGATCACCAGTCAGATCCACCTCATATTCATAGTTCATGAAGCGGCTTAAATCCGGAGCGGGAGAGATATTCGGAAATCCCGCCGGCTCGACATTCGCTTTTTCCCGCACGAGTAACTCGCCATGATACTCTGTCATTGGAACTCGCAGTCGCCCTTGTGTTACTTGCCGAGCAATGCGGCCAAGCTCCCGCTTGACCTTCCATCCAACAGGGCGGGGTGGCTTGTGGCGAGCCCCATATGCATTTTTGATGAACGTTGTATAATGGCTTTCACTATTCGGTTTTAGTCTCTTGTCCCGGACGAAATTCGTAACATTAGACTGTCCTTTGCGCACGCGCTCCAGCGCCTCCAGAAATTGAAGACCATATCTCTGATCCGGCTCCAGATGGCACCCTTCCGCCCATTCGTTCCAGGCGTTTATGAACAGCAGTTTCCTATCTCCGGAAAACGTTTTCGACGTGTATTGATAGGCTTGCTTTAGCCACATCTCGAAATTTACCGGATTTCCATCAAGAATAAGGGCAGCGTTGCTTTTTCTGCGAGCGGTATTGTCCCACGAAGGCACGACGCATTTGTAAACCGTTTCGCCAGCATAACGTTGAGCGAGATAGGCTTTCGCCAGAGCTTCATACTCGACTGTTGCGCCATGGAACGGCGCGTGGAACGCAAGTTCGCGTTCGACGGTCTTTATTTTCAGATTACCCAGATTATGCGGTGGAAACTCCACCCCGCTGTCAAAGCCGAAACCGGTATAATCCAGATTTCCATGCGTTAACGCCGCGCAGAAATGGACTGTTAAACCGTGAAAGTGGAACCGGTCTTTCCAACTGTCCAGCCTCCTGCAGAGGTCCGGAATTTGCTGTGGCCGGTATATGATAAAAAAAGCCGCGCCATCGACGCGCAAATATCGCGGATCGCTCATATAGGGAATTAGGTCGTCCACGAAACGTTCGTCACTATGGGCGGTATAATCCTGAGCGATGAGAACTTCATGCTCTGCCGCATCCCATCGCCGTGTCCAGTTTTCATTCGCCCAGCTGAGACAAAAAGGCATGTCGATCACAGGGTCGGCCAGCATCGCATCCAAGGGCTTTTCGAGCAGCCTTTTTCCCGCAAACCAATAATAATGGTAACAAAAAGCCGACACGCCATAGCTTTTCGCCAACGATGCCTGCTCTCGGCGCGTTTCCTCAACTCTTAGGTCGTAAAAACCCAGATCGGCAGGAAGATGCGGCTGATAGTGCCCTTGAAAGAGAGGTTGCGCTTTTGTGACATTCGTCCATTCGGTAAAGCCTTTTCCCCACCAGCTGTCATTTTCGGGAAATGGGTAAAACTGGGGCAGATAAAATGCGATAAGCTTTATACTTTGATCGATTTGTAAGCCTTGGGACATTCAACAACATGCTCCTCCCTGATCGGTTGGGATGCACATTTGCAAATCATTGGTTGTGTTTCAATATGCAATACAACTTATCCATTGATCGTGTTAGGAATGAATATCGGCGCTCAAGTGTGCGTGATTCAAACCGGGATCATGTCTCATCGAAACGTTCTGAATCTTTATCATTATGATTCTGAACGGTTTTTTTTAACAATCTTCGTTTGGCCGCGTCCTCACGAGATTATGCTTATCCGACATCACTCTATGTCAGCCCAAGAACATGCAATCGCTACCCAGGAGGCTGGGTTTATCTAGTCAGGGTTTTCCGCTACGCATCTCAAGGTTGCTTATTCTGGAAAATATATCTACTAGAGATTGCAAGAGTAAATTTGTGTCTTGAGGTAGCATGCGTATTTTCACTCAGGGGCATGGTTATCAATGGCCCATGCCGTCTGCCCCTATTTCATCCAAGCAAGCTTTTACCGCTGTTGAGGTTCTGGACAATCAACCCGCCATGCGGCTGCTTGATTATCTGGGACGTCTCGATCTGTTCGAGTTGCGGCTCGAACTCGATATCGACCTGTCGGCCGTTTGGTGTTTCAAGCAGCATCATCAAGGGGCAAGCTTCGTGCCGCGTCTTCTCAAGGATATCCGATGTGTGCAGCGCGCTCTGCAGGATTTTCACCGCGACGAGCCGTCCGACGCGGCAAAGGTGGCCAAGTTCGTCATTTGGGGATCCGATGCTGAAGGCATCTGGAACCTCGGCGGTGACCTGAAATATTTCGAAAAGCTTGTCCAACAGCGCGATTACGTAAGGTTGAGAGCCTATGCGCTAAGCTGCGTCGATCTTTGCATGGCCAATTATTCGAGCCTGCACGCTCCTATGATCGTCGGCGCCTTTATTGCGGGAGATGCGCTTGGTGGTGGCATGGAAGCGGCTCTATCGTGCGATTTCGTCCTTGCAGAGGAACAAGCGAAATTCGGCATGCCTGAAATGCTGTATGGGCTGTTCCCCGGCATGGGAGCGTATTCTTTCTTGACGCGCAGGCTAGGGCAAGCGATGGCGGAGCGCATAATTGCTGGAGGTAACCTTTACTGCGCCGAGCAAATGCGCGAGATGGCCCTTATCGAACGGGTCGCTCCTCGCGGGCAGGGACGCGAGGAAATGAACCGGCATCTTGCAAAAATGCACCGCCGCTTTCACGCAAACCTGGCCGTGTACAACGCCAGAAGGAGGGTTCTTCCAATCACATTCCAGGAGATGGCGGATATTGTTGAGGAATGGGTTTCGGTCGCTATGCGAATGTCTGACCATGATCTACGCAAAATGAACCGGCTGGCCAGCGCACAAGGACGCTTACGCGCTGTTGGGCGGTCGAACGGAACCGCAAAAGATAACAGCTAAGCAGAGATTCTTTGGTTGGCCAACGGATCGCGACCTCGTTCCAAGTTC
>CAYVJO010000195.1:0-615 GCA_964451735.1 uncultured Hyphomicrobiaceae bacterium
GATGATCAACGGATCAGAGGACCGGGTTGTACCACCCGACTCCGTCAGGACCCTGGTCGATAAGCTCAAGACACAAAAAGGCATTGTGATCAGTCACGAGACCATAGCGGGCGCCAATCATTTCTTTGAGGACAAGCTCGACGATCTCCTGGCAGCAGTGAACCGGTATTTGGATGTGCGGCTCGATCCGTCCTACAGACTCCCGGCTCCGCAAAAGAAGAAGGTTTAGCGCTGTTTGCCGCTGACGAAAGCGACTGCTTGAACAGCTTTCGCCAGCGTAGGGGCAAGACGGTGTTTGCTCTGTGCAAGTCGCTCGTTCCCAAGATCAAGATCGTTCCAAATAGTAACGATCTTGATCTATATCCACTTAGGCTGAGCACGCTTTTCAAAAAACCGGTGTCCGCTTTTTCTGATATTGCTCTAAGCAGCTGCTGAATTGTGGGCGAGGATCTGATCGGCGAGCTTACCGGTCACTTCCGCCAGATGAGCGAAGCTGGCTGTAAAGCTCGCGCTGCCAGCCGTTGCGGAACGGAGTTCGATGATCACGTCTTGCATCTCGGCTTCCGGTAAGTAAGCCTGGACCACGTCCCATCCTGGCCAGCCCGGCCGCGCGTC
>CAYVJO010000195.1:625-6003 GCA_964451735.1 uncultured Hyphomicrobiaceae bacterium
AGAATCTGCCCCCGCCGCGCCGAAATTATACCATTTATCCGCGACGTCGCATCCGAGGGCACGGCGACGTCCACTGTCATGATAGGCTCTAGCAGCACGGGCGAGCATTTCGGCATTCCTTCAGACATAGCCAGTCGGCCGGCCGCGCGGAACGCCATGTCCGAGGAGTCTACGGCATGATACGATCCCTCCTTGAGGCAAACAGCAACATCGACCACCGGGAAACCGAGTGGTCCGGAGGTGAGATAGTCACGAACGCCGATTTCAACCGAGGGTATGTAGTGTTTCGGCACAACGCCGCCGGTAATTTCATCGCTGAAATGACAGCCCGAGCCGCGCGGCAGGGGCCTGATCTCGATGACGACGTCACCGAACTGGCCATGACCACCGCTTTGCTTCTTATGACGGCCTCTCACCTCGACTGAGGAACGAATGCTTTCTTTATAAGGGATCTGTCGTCTTCGTGTCTCTACGGTTACGCCAAATCTCCGTTGAAGCTGTTTCAAGGCGATACGCAGGTGCATTTCGCCTTGCCCCCACAATACCATTTCCCCTGTTTCCTGATTGTGAACCAGAGTGAGCGAGGGATCTTCCTCGATCAGTTTGCCTAGCGATGCAGCCAGTTTGATTTCGTCCTTGCGTTCTGCTGCGACAACGGCGAGACCGTAGACGGGATGCGGTGGAACTGGCGCTTCGATCTGTTTGACCGCCGCTTTTCCGGCTGCCAGTGTGTCGCCGGTCTTGAAGCTTTCCAGCCGGCCAAGCGCAATTGTATCACCTGGCACCGCCGCGCCAGCCAGCTTTTTCGGCTCCTGTCCCAGAAGAGCAAAAACGCCAGCGGTCCGCTCCTCGCCTGCTGGCCCTGAAACCGTCGCTCCGTCCACGAATGATCCTAGCAAAACACGCATCAGTGACAATTTCCCGGCATGGGCCGTTTGGTAGGTCTTGAAAACGTAAGCGGATGACTGCGCGCCGTTCACGGACAGACGCCGCGCCAATGTGTCCACGAAAGGGGCTTCGTGACGCAAGGCTTTCAAGAGGCGCGTCACGCCGTTGCCATGCTCAGCGCTGCCAAGCAGAACGGGGCATATCTTGCCTTCCCGCAGGTCCTCGCCGAGGTCGTCGAAAACCCTATCGCGCGGCGGGGGAATATCGCCAAGCAAGGCCTCCAGCAATTCATCATCGTAATCCGCCAGCTTTTCGAGCATCGAGAAGCGCGCCTCGGCCTCCATCTCGTTCATATCCGGGGGAATATTGATAACCTCGCTTGCAGCATGTTCGCGATAGACGAATGCACGCTCCAGAGCGAGATCGATAAAGCCGGTCGCAACGCCATTCTGCCAGATCGGGATCTGCCGAAGTACAAGCGGTAGGACGCTGACCGGTTGCAGAATGGGGAGTATTTTCCGGATAGGAAGCTCGATCTTATCGATCTTGTTCAAGAATAAAAAATGAGGAATTTTTCTGTCTGCAAGTTGTTTCAACATGATCTGAAGAGCAGGCATTTTTTTCTCATCGGGTTCGCATACCACGACGGCGGCATCGCAAATGGTCAGAGCCGATTGCGCATGGAACTGAAATTCGACGGATCCGGGACAGTCAATGAAGGTGAATCGATCTCCGAGGAAGGTAATATCGGCAAGATTGGGCTCGATGCTCATGGCGTGCTCTCGCGCTTCCATCGATCCGTCGCCGACAGTATTGCCGGCAGCAACACTGCCCTGGCGTGTAATTGCGCCAGTGCGCGCAAGTATAGCCTCTAGAAGAGTCGTCTTGCCGCTTAAATACGGCCCTACCAAAGCAATACACCGCGCGCCTCTGCCAGCTAGACCGCCTGACTCTCCCATCGGTTTCCTCCATTTTGATTATCATCATATTTTGGCGTGCACATGATCCGCACGCGGTCAATGCTATGGTGAACCGGGAAAATCGGCTTGGCAAGGGGGCGTCAATGCAAATTCGCGTACAGCTCAAGTCTTAAGGGTATACGGAGGGAGCATCAGAAATCGAGCCCGAGATCGAGAACAGGCGATGAATGGGTCAATGCGCCGGAGGAGATCAGATCGACGCCCGTTTCAGCGATGGCACGCACTGTATCGAGCGTGACACCGCCCGAGGCCTCTAGAAAGGCCTTGCCGCCCGCCATTGCGACAGCCTGTCGAAGCTCTTCCAGGCTCATATTGTCAAGAAGAACTGCATCCGCCTCGTGGCGAAGAGCCTCGTCCAACTGATCCAGACGGTCCACCTCAACTTCGATCCTGACGAGATGGCCAGCGACAGCGCGCGCTCGATCAATGGCGAGGCCGACGCCGCCTGACGCCATAATATGGTTGTCCTTTATTAGCACCGCATCGAAGAGCCCGAAGCGGTGATTGACCCCGCCGCCCATGCGCACAGCGTATTTCTCGAAGGCGCGCAGCCCTGGCGTCGTCTTGCGCGTGCAGCAGATGCGTGCTTTCGTGCCTGCAATGGCGGTGGCTAAGCTGCGCGTTTGAGTAGCGATACCACTCAAATGGCCAAGGAAATTAAGGGCAATCCGCTCAGCGGTCAGTATGGCGCGTGTGATGCCGCATATTTCAGCTACTACCGCACCGGCGTCAGCGTCCCCGCCATCAGGGACGGCACACCTGACCTGCGCCATGGGGTCAAGACGTTTAAAAGCGGACTCGACCAGCGGCAGGCCTGCCAGCCGGCCAGGCTTACGGGCTACGATCCGGGCACACGATGTCTGATCCGCCGGGATAATGGCATTTGTCGTGATATCACCCGCAAGGCCGAGATCTTCGGAAAAAGCGGCCTCAATCGCGGGGGCGGTCAAATGATGTGGAAACCCCGTCATGTGCTTGGCGCGCCTTCCAACGCCTGCTCTGACAGCGTGCGGGCGGCGCTCAATGTGATCATGCTGCGACGTGCCTTCGACAGGGTTTCGAGAAAGTCCGTCCGGTAATGGCCGCCGCGGCTTTCCTCGCGGTAAAAGGCGGAAACCGCCATCAAGCGCGCCGTCTCCGCCATATTGGCCAGCGGCGAGGACGGGGAAGCTTCCGCCGCCAGCCTCTCGATAAAGGCCAGCGCCTTTCGAAGGCTGTCCCCTGAGCGGACGACGCCGACATGCGCGGTCATGACCTCCTGCAAAGCGGCGGCTTTGGCCCCGTTCAAATTTGGAGCGTAGAGCGCGCCTTCTGTTGCAGCGCCGCCGCCCGCCGCCTCACGGCTTGAGATATCCTGCGCCGCTCTGGCCGGCATTACCACGGCTTCCAAAAGGGAATTCGATGCAAGCCTGTTTGCCCCGTGCAGTCCAGTGGACGCGACTTCTCCAACAGCCCACAAACCCGGAATTGAACTGCGCGCTTGAGCATCCGTCGCCACGCCGCCCATATGATAATGCGCCGCCGGTGCGACGGGTATCAACTCTGTGGCCGGATCGATCCCGGCCGAACTACAAGCTTCGTAAACCGTTGGAAAGCGCTCCGGCATCTCTTTCCCAAGCGCTCCCCGGCAATCGAGAAAAGCCCCCCGTCCCGACGCCCTTTCGGTCTGCACGACGCGCGCTACGATATCGCGTGGCGCTAGTTCGGCGTCTGAGTGAAGCGCCAGCATGAATCGTTCGCCCGCGCGGTTGAGAAGCTTTGCGCCATCCCCACGCAAGGCTTCGGTCGCAAGCGGCGCGGGATGCACTCCGACATCGAGCGCCGTTGGATGAAACTGCACGAATTCGGCATCCGCTATGACTGCCCCGGCCCGCGCCGCTATAGCAATCCCATCGCCGCGCGCCTCTAAAGGGTTCGTAGTCAACGTGTAGAGCTGGCCAACGCCGCCTGTTGCCAGTACGACAGCGCGCGCGGGCAAATACGAGCTGAGCGCCGCATCGCCGGCTGCGGGTGCTGCGTATATTCCCGTGACATGTCCATCGGCATCCGAAACTGCCAGATCGACAGCGTTCGTCTCCTCCATCACGCTAATCGATGGGGTGGCTCGCACCGCTGAGATCAGCGCCGCCATGATCGCCTTGCCTGCGCGGTCGCCTTGAACGCCGATAACCCGGCGCTGGCTATGCGCTGCCTCACGCGACTGTTTGAGCCGCCCTTCCAGATCCCGGTCGAAGGGCACACCGAAGCGCAGCAAATCCTCGACGCGCGTGGGCGCCTCACGGACAATCGCTGCGACCATCGCTATATCACACAGCCCAGCGCCTGCGCGGATCGTGTCTGCAGCATGCTGCTCGAAACTATCGCCTTCCCCAACCGCAGCCGCGATTCCGGCTTGCGCCCAGGCGCTGGATGCCCCTTGTCCAAGATGACGGGGCGTTACGACCGTAACCTGCATCGGAGCAAGTTTCAGGGCAGTGAACAATCCGGCGAGCCCGCCGCCGACCACCACAACAGGCCGCTGGCTGCCGCCTGCGTTCAACCCCGGTAATATTGCCGCCATTATGCTCTCTTTGATGATAAATACGTATACATTGCGCTTGGGGCAATCATCGCGCAAGAGGGTGCGGCGAAGCTTACGCGCCCATGGTCCATGTCAGACCACACGAACCGCGCAGAAGTGGAGCGGATTTGACATGTGAGCCCGGTTGCGCCAGTCTCATTTTCAAATGTCAAATTCATAAAGTCCTCTGGAAACAAGTATTTAGCGAGTGGTTCTTAGGACTGAAACATTTGCAAATGTGGTCAGTACGGGGCTGCAAATGTGTCAGTCGAACCACACGTTTCTGTCGAGCTGTCTGACTCGCGTCACTCGGCTTTCGTCGTAATCCGTGCACCGGCTTCGAGTGTGCGATGCACCGGGCAGCGGTCGGCGATCGCAACCAGTTTCTGGCGCTCTTCATCTGTCAAATCGCCGGAAATACGTAAAGTGCGATCAAAATGATCGATTCTAGCTGCGTCCTTATCGCTGCAATCCGCGCAATCTTCGCCGTGGCGCTTTGCATGACTGACCAAAACTTCGATGTGGTCGAGCGGGATCCGCTTTTGCTCAGCATACAGCCGGATCGTCATCGAGGTGCAAGCGCCGAGTCCGATAGCAAGGTAGTCATAGGGTGTCGGCCCCGAGTCCTTACCGCCAAAGCCTTCCGGCTCGTCCGCGATCAGCTCATGCGCTCCAACCCGCACGCGCTGCTGGAATTTGCCCCCGCCCGTTTCCGAGACGAGTACGGCGCCGTCATCCGACGCGCTCGCCACGACGGGTTTTTCGCCGCTTACATAACGCGAAGCCCAGGCGCTAAGGACCTCGGCGACATAGGCTGCGTCTTCGCGGCGGGAGAGCAGATGATCGGCGCCGTCAAGCGAGACGAAGCTTTTGGGATGTTTGGCCGCCTGGAAGATCGCACCCGCATTCTCGATCCCAACCGTATTGTCGGTCGGCGCGTGGAAGATAAG
>CAYVJO010000196.1:0-715 GCA_964451735.1 uncultured Hyphomicrobiaceae bacterium
TCGGACCCGACCGGCGCAAGACTTACTCGCCTTTCCTGCCCGTCTGCCAGCGCACCGGCCTCGTTCTGCAAGTGCCGATGATCGCCCGCGACGTCGAAGCCGGGACCGTAACCTATATCGACCCCGAAACGGGCGGGGAGGTCGAGACGCCGGTAACGGGCGGGCGCGTCAAATGCCAGTGGAAGGCGGACTGGGCTATGCGCTGGACAGCTCTCGGCGTCGATTACGAAATGGCGGGCAAGGACCTGATCGACTCGGTCAATCTATCGTCGAAAATCTGCCGCGCCCTTGGAGGAACACCGCCCGAAGGCTTTAATTACGAGTTGTTCCTCGACGAGAAGGGCGAGAAGATCTCCAAGTCGAAAGGCAATGGCATCACTATCGACGACTGGCTGCGCTACGCCACGCCCGAAAGCCTGTCGCTGTTCATGTACCAGAAGCCGAAGACGGCCAAGAAGCTTTACTTCGACGTGATCCCTAAGAATGTGGACGAGTATTTCACGTTCCTGGCCAAATATCACCAAGAAGAGGCCGCTGCCCGGCTTGAGAACCCGGCTTGGCACATCCACGCAGGCAATCCTGCGCACACGGACATGCCCGTCAGTTTCGCGTTGCTGCTCAATCTTGTCAGCGCATCGAACGCGGAGGACAAAAGCGTGCTCTGGGGCTTTATCCGCCGCTATGCGCCCGGCGTCGCTCCCGAGACGCACCCGGA
>CAYVJO010000196.1:725-4120 GCA_964451735.1 uncultured Hyphomicrobiaceae bacterium
GGCTTGTCGGTTACGCCATCGCCTATTTCCATGATTTCGTGAAACCGGCCAAAACCTTCCGTCCCCCGACGGATCAGGAGCGCGCCGCCATTGCCGAGCTCTACGAGACGCTTGGAGGGCTGCCGGCAAACGCCAGCGGGGAGGAGATCCAGACGCACGTTTACGAGGTTGGCAAAGCGCATCAATTCGAGCCGCTGCGCGCCTGGTTCCAAGCGCTTTACGAGGTGCTTCTCGGCCAGACACAGGGGCCGCGCTTCGGCTCATTCGTCGAGCTGTATGGCATTACGGAAACGCGGGCCATGATCGCGCGGCATCTGGGCCTGGACAGCGCGCCAAAGCCGGCAAGAAAGCCCAGGCTCCGGAAATCGGCCAAAGCTGGCGCCTGAATGAGCCGCGTCAAGACACGCACAGCGCCTCGCGTGGAAAGCCTGATCGCACCCGTTCTGCTCAGCTGGTACGATGAGAATGCCCGCGCCCTCCCCTGGCGGCAGCCGCCAGGCGCGCGCCAAGAGCCTTACCGCGTCTGGCTGTCTGAGATCATGCTTCAGCAAACAACCGTGAAGGCGGTTATTCCTTACTACAAAAAATTCCTCGCAAAATGGCCGCGCGTCGAAGACCTGGCCGCAGCAGATCTGGATCAGACGTTAGCCGCTTGGGCTGGGCTGGGGTATTATTCGCGCGCGCGAAATTTACATGCCTGCGCCCGTACTGTCGCCGAGCGCCATGGCGGACGCTTTCCGGAGAGTGAGGCCGAGCTTCTCGCCCTGCCTGGCATTGGTGCTTACACAGCCGCCGCCATCGCCGCTATCGCCTTCGATAAAAAGGCCGCCGCCGTTGACAGCAATATCGAGCGCGTCATCGCTACGCTGTCGAGGAAACGCTCCCAGCAGCGAAACCCACGATAAGGACGCTAGCGGAACGTCTTGTTCCCGATTACCGGCCAGGTGATTTCACACAGGCTATGATGGATCTCGGCGCGGGGTTATGCTCGCCGCGCTCACCATCTTGCACAACCTGTCCGCTTGCGGAGCACTGCGCAGCCCGCCGTCTTGGCATTGCAAGCGAGTTACCGCGCAAGGCTCCGAAGAAAGAGCGACCAAGGCGCTTCGGTGCGGCTTTCGTCGCCATCTCCGCCGATGGCGCGGTGCTGCTGCGCCGCCGTCAGCCAAAGGGACTGCTGGGCGGGATGCTTGAGACGCCGTCAACCGAATGGACGAATGCGCCGATCGACTGTAAGGCCGCGCTCGCCGCCGCGCCCATCAGGGGCAAGTGGCAAAGGCTTACTGGAGTCGTTGCTCACACCTTTACCCATTTCCACCTTGAACTTGGCGTATACCGCCTTCTGGATGCGCCGTGTGCGCCAATGCCGCGCGATTGCTGCTGGTGTGCACGAGAAGAGCTTTCCGGCGCCGCACTGCCGACCGTCATGCGAAAGGTTCTCACTCACGCGCTTTAAAATGAAACGTCTGCTCAAAGGCCAGATCCAGGCACGATGAATTCAGGATCAATTATTTTTTCACCGCAGCCGTCCGGCCAACTGCGTCGTAGTCAGACATGAGTTCTTGAAAAAGAAGCCTAGCCGACCGTTTAGAGCCTTCTTCGGTCAAATGGACATGATCTTTGGCGGCAAGCGGAGGATCGCTATAAACCCAGGCGTGAATGCCGCAGGGGCCGCCCATCAGTTTGGACCAGTCCCAGAACAGCGCGTTATGCGCAGCCGCCAGGCGGCGCAGGGTCGCGCGCACCGCCGCAAGGTTGACAGGGGGATGCCAGCGTGCAAGGCGAGGATCGCCCGCTTCGACGCGCTTGTAATAGTCGGCACGTTCGGCGGCGCTAAGCGCACTGCAAACGTCACTCGCCCGTCCAGAGCGCGCTGCATATTTCGGCATGAGCGCGATGTCTGGCGGACCGATCACAAGAAGCGAAGCTTGCGGAGCAAGACGACGGAGTCTTGCTATGGCGATGCTGGCTTTTGTTTCGTAATCGTTGAGGTCGATATCATCGGCCAGACTCTCATTTGTGCCATAGGAAACAATAATGAGATCGGGTGAAAGCCGCTTCAAATCGCTTTCGAGATATTGCGCGTCCCAGTCCAGAGGGGTCAGTGCCGTCGCACCTGGCAAGCCGAGATTGACATAACGGACGCCAGGCTCGTTTTTGCCGATCGTGATCGAATGTATGGTGACCGCGCCATCCCCTTTCGGGCGCAACATCAGCTCGCGCGCGCCTTGATCGAGCCGCAAACTGCGCCAGCCCCGATCTGGGTCGCGCGTCGAGGCTTCCTTTACGTCACCATCAAGGCCGATCATGACAGTTCCATTGTCAGGACCGCTGTCAAGCGTAATTTCGCACCAGGAGAAAGGCTTATCTTTTGTTGTCAAACGCAACCAAGCGTCGCGTTTATCGGCTGTCAGCTTGGCTCCCGTGATGCCGAAAGGACCATCGGCCTGTGCCGTGCTGAGCGCGACCTTCCATTTGCCGCCCCGGTCGAATTTCACCTCGCGCGCAAGGTAAAGCCCAGGCATGAGCATTCCCCGGCCAGCGTCTCCGAAGCGGCTTTGAAACTGTTCGCGCAAACTGCCCGAAAAGCGGTCCGCAGCGATGTGACTGTCCCCGATATGCAAAATGGTGACTGTCTGGTTGTCCCGCTCCTTCTCAAGCTTAGCCAGCGCGCTGTAAAAACGGCTTAACGCGACATCGGCGGGCACTTCCGGGATGTCCTCGATTGAGGGGATGGGCGCAACTCCGTCATTGGGCGAGAAGCTCGTGGTGCCGGCGGTAAAAATCGTGGCTTCTTGTCCCCCGCTGGAGGCTTTGGGGAAAGAGCGGTTCTGCGTGTAACGTATATCCGCGTCGCCCTTTGTAGAACCTGTAATCGGCATGGCGGAAATTGAGCTCGCTTGCGCATAGCTAGGATCTGCCGTCTTGCGATTTTCGGACTGGCTTTCCGGGAGGCATCCCGAGAGAACCGTTCCGACCAATACCAGTGCCGCTAAATTGATCCAGCGAAATGGGATGCTGGAGTCCGCCGAAGCCTCCATGCCTGAATTTGTCCCCTCAACTCAAAAACATAATCAATAGACTAAGGCGTTCTCAACCACGAGGCCACCGAAAATCGTCCGCCCGCCCTGGTTTGGGTTTCAACGCTTCGCCCTCCACCAGCGATTTATAGTAAAGCCGTTCCGTGACGGGAAGACGGCGGTCGCCCAAATTCGCATTTAAATCGTTCAGCGGCGATACGGTCGCTAAACCGGTCACGCCAATGCTGGTGTCGCCCGTGATTGTTTCGCCAGGGGGAGCGTAACCGCTTGCGAATACGGACAGCACAGGTTGAGGGCCGATATTTGCTGAAGGGGGCGGCGTGACGCCCACTATGGCGGGAGCTTGGCCCTCCG
>CAYVJO010000196.1:4130-5977 GCA_964451735.1 uncultured Hyphomicrobiaceae bacterium
CGGGAACAGGGCTAGACTCACCCTCGGGCTGCCCTTCCGCAGACCAGCCACTATCGGCCTTCTGCGGCACGAGACGAGCCTGCTCCTCCTCATCGCCAGCGAGTGAAATGTTGCGTTCACCGCGGGCGGCGGCCAGATCCCTGCGCAGCAGCACTTCAATATAATTGGCAAGCTTACGGTTTCCCCTAGCCGTAAAACTGATTCCGTCCGGTTCCCGCAACCTTTTGTTCTGTCCAGTCAGGTCTGGACCGTAAGCGGTGAACCCGCCGAATTGGTCGGTGAAACCGCTCCAGCTATCAATATATTTCGTACCGTTGATGTAGCTTCGTTCGCGCAGAATATCATTGATGAGTGCCATGGCTTCGGACGTCTTGGCGTTTGACATAACTGGCAGTCCGACCCAGTAAACGGCGATATTCTTCGCTTTTAGCGCCTTGATGAGTTGATCGATCTGGTCCGCGTAAGCATCGCGCCATTCCTCGGTTCCCCAACGGACGACGCCCTTTTCCGTGCGAATATTGCGTACGTCGTTAATCCCCATCATGATGACGGCAATATGTATGGGCTGCGACTTTTCGAGATCGGCTATGTCTGTGGGCCAGTTGGTGCGCTCTGGACGGGCAAGACCGGCGTTCGCCTTGGTCGAATTGATGATTTTGATTGTGCCTTCCTTATCGAACGCTTCGCTCAGCCCGCTGGCAAGGCCGGTTGCAAGATAATCACCCAGGACATGGAGATGATAACGGTCGGTCTGTGGAAACGGATTGACATAGCTGCGCGCCTTGAAGGCGTTGTTAGGCGATTGCGCCACGGCAAGCTTGGGCGCGCTGATCGTGATTGACAATGCGGCCATGAGGACGAGGAGAACCGATGAACACAACCATGTGCGATAGCGAGATCTCTCTAAAACAGCCTGTCCGATCATTTTTGTCTCCAGCGCGGGTTTTCGTGCCAGGGGCGTCAGCGTATTTCTCCAGATTTTTGTATTGTTAACATTGAATACATACAACAAAGAAAGCAAGGTTTTCAAATCATCCAAACCTGAAACCTTCAGCTTCCCTATGCATTTTTCGAGCATAGCTTATGACCGCGCTTTTGCAGTGAGTTCCTGGAATATGGTTCTTGTCGGATAACAGTCCGGCGCGCGCTTCATAGCTTTTTGATATCGCCCTATCGCGACGCGAGTCTGGACGCCGAAAAGCCCATCAGGCACTCCTTCGAGATGTCCCCGCTCTTGAAGGGCGATTTGCAGGCGGCATAGATTTTCTACTGAAAAATCGAAATCATCCGAAGTTTGCTTTGGCCAAGGCGTATGGAAGAGGCATTCTCGCTTGTTGGTATCGCAGCCAACGCGATCTGCGAGATGGCCTACGAAAAGCGCATAGAGATCGGATGGGTTATAGCTGCGCAACACGTCGAAATTCTCCGTCACAAGGAATGCCGGCCCCCGCGCTCCAGCTGGTAGCACCAGATAGCCCGTGACGGACAAATCGGGAAAAAGGGGTTTTAAGGCGTCATGGCGGGGAACGCGAGCCAGGCCGTATTCATTGGCCCAATGCCTGATCGGGAAGCGATTGGCGCGATTTTCAAAAGTGCAATCGAAGGTCCGGCTTGGGGCGGGCAAGCGGATTTCATAGCCCCAGCTACTCGCATCGCTTCGCCACCCGCGATGTTTCAGCACATTCGCCGTCGTCGCCATCGCATCGGGAATGGATGTCCAGATATCGCGCTTGCCGTCCCTGTCACCATCAACGGCAAATCCGAGATATTCATCGGGCATGATCTGGGTAAGGCCGGTGGCGCCGGCATAGGAGGAGCGGTACATGTCCGGCGTCATATGGCCGAGC
>CAYVJO010000197.1:0-5970 GCA_964451735.1 uncultured Hyphomicrobiaceae bacterium
GACGCGCCTGACCAACTCGCCGCCAAAACCGCTCAAGGCATCGTGGATTGGCGCCCGGAATGGTGTCTCGGTCAGCTCAGGCTGCCGGGGTGTAAGGCCGATCTTGGTATACCGGACATGACGATTGCTGAGGCGGTCGCGGCGGGGGCGCGGACGATGATCGTTGGCGTCGTCAATGCAGGGGGCACACTACCCGAGCATTGGACACAAGAGATCGTGACAGCCATCGAGCAGGGTTTCGATATCGCAAGCGGGCTTCATGCGCGGCTCGCCTCGAAAACGGAAATTCGCGATGCGGCGGCGCGACATGGCCGCGCGCTTTTCGACGTGCGCCACAGCGACCAGACTTTCGGAACCGGGAAAGGCGTCAAGCGGACAGGAAAGCGTCTCATAACGGTGGGGACGGATTGTTCCGTCGGCAAAAAATACGCCGCGCTGGCCCTCGAAAAAGGAATGCGCGCGCGTGGTCTCGACGCAGATTTCCGAGCGACCGGACAAACGGGCATCTTCATTGCCGGACGCGGGGTCGCCATAGACGCTGTCGTGGCCGATTTCATCGCCGGGGCCGCGGAGTGGATTTCCCCTGCCGCCGATCCCAACCATTGGGATATCATCGAAGGGCAGGGATCGCTGTTCCATCCCTCCTTCGCGGGCGTCACGCTGGGTTTGTTGCATGGCGCCCAAGCCGACGCTTTCGTTGTCTGTCATGAACCGATCCGGACGCATATGCGAGGCGTTCAATATCCCCTGCCTTCGATCCAGGACGTCATCGACCTCACAGTTGCGTGCGGACGGCTCACAAATCCTGCGATCCGCTGCGTCGGGATCGCCATCAACACGCAAGCGCTCGGCGAGGATGAGGGCTTGTCTTTGATCAAGGAAACGGCGCACCGATTCGACTTGCCCGCGACCGATCCGATCCGTTTCGGCGTCGATGGCATCATCGACCGCCTGGTCGCCGAGTTCTCCACCGTCGCTGGTTAGGGGCCGCCCTCCATGTCAACGCTTTTGCCGCCTCTTTCGTTGGCTGTCGCTGTCGAACGGTTCCCTATCGCCGGCATCTTCACGATATCACGCGGAAGCCGGACAGAAGCCGTGGTGGTGACTGCGGTCGTGTCCGGCGGAGGCTTTAGCGGGCGCGGCGAATGCGTGCCTTACTCGCGTTATGATGAGAGCGTCGAAAGTGTCGCGGCGCAGATTGCGGCTCAGTCTGGCTTCCTATCCGGCGGCGCGGACAGGCAGACGCTTTTACACATCATGGAAGCGGGCGCGGCGCGGAACGCTCTCGATTGTGCGCTTTGGGACTATGAGGCGAAGGCGTCGGGTCGGCCTGTATGGGAGATTGCCGGGCTTGAGCCGCCACGCCCGGTTCCAACCTGCTACACGATCAGCCTGGGCGCGCCCGAAGCGATGGAAGCTGCCGCTGCCAAGGCTGCGGGACACCCGATCCTGAAGATAAAGCTGGGAGGGGCGGGTGATCCAGAACGCATCGAGGCTGTCCGGCGAGGCGCTCCCGACACGCGGCTGGTCGTGGATGCGAACGAGGCCTGGTCAGAGGCCAGCTTTGAGGCCAATGCCGCCGCCTGCGCGGATGCGGGCGTGGAGCTCATCGAGCAACCCTTTCCCGCAAAGGCGGACGCCGGTCTTGCGCTACTGAAATCCCCTGTGCCGATTTGCGCCGACGAAAGCGCTCATGTCGCGTCAGGACTGGGCGAGCTATGCGATCGTTACCAGGCCGTCAACATCAAGCTCGACAAGACGGGCGGGCTGACGGAAGCCATCGCCATGGCGCATGAAGCGCTCCGCTTAGGGCTTGATATCATGACAGGTTGCATGGTCGGCAGCTCGCTCGCAATGGCACCGGCCACGATGCTGGCTCCGCTTGCGCGATGGGTGGATCTGGACGGGCCTTTGCTCCTCGCCCGCGATCGGGAGGACGGCCTAATCTTTAAAGACGGTCTGATATGCCCGCCTACCGCGCGCCTTTGGGGCTAGCCAAGTCTAATCGCAAGAAAACAACCTTAAGTTAATTATTTTAAATAATACAATCTTAAGATGAATTATTGGTGCATTGTGGCAACATCCAGTGCTTCATACGCTTGGCCTACATAGTAGGTCGAACTTCGATACACGAATCAGATTATGCGAAAACTCTCAAGTCGGCGCTTTGGCGCTGATATGTGAGCGGTATTATTCCGCGCTAGTAAGAGTTGCGTATGCGTATGGGCAAATATTGGGGAAAATACAATGCGCAAAGTACTCATCGCTGCCTCCGCAGCGTTTCTCAGCGTGAGCACGACAGCTTATGCTGCTGATATTCATGGCGGTTCTTCTACGAAGGATGCTCCTATCGTTTACGATGCTCCAAAAACCTGGACGGGCATTTATATAGGTGCAGGCATCGGGGCGGGCGCTGTTGTTCACGATCTCAGCATCAACGTATTCAACAGGGAAGACGATCTGGAGCTACTCGGGTTCGATGGTATTGGCGGCGAAGGCGCTCTTGGCACAGTTCAGATCGGATATGACCGCCAGCTTGGCTCGAATTTCGTGATTGGCGTGTTCGCGGATTACGATTTCTCAGCGATCAATACAGAAGTTGACATACTAGATAGAGAATTCCAGGCCGATATCGACCTGGACAATCTATGGTCGGTCGGCGCGCGCTTCGGCTGGCTCGCAACACCGGACACATTGTGGTATGCGCTTGTCGCTTACACAAACGCTGAGTTAGATTTCTCCGATCTTGGCCTGGGCGACGTTGATATTGATGGGTGGACTGTTGGTCTTGGCGTTGAAACGCGCCTTACTGAGAATTGGTCGATCAAAGGCGAATACCGCTTTACCCAGCTGGACGACGAGACCGTCTTCGGTATCAGCAGTGAAGGCTTCGGTATCGAAGCCGATGTCGAGCCGTCCATACATACGGGCCGTGTTGTTTTGAGCTACCGGATCAATCCATTCGAGCGCTCGCTCGATAGCTATAAATAATCCTTCGCATAATCCTCCTCTGATATGAAAAGCGGTCGGGCCTGTCCTGGCCGCTTTTTGTATTCGCCCCCACCTAAAAATAAGTAAGAAGGAATTCATAGGTAGTGTTCCGGTAAAGTCATTCAATCTTAGGTATATTAATTTAAAAACGCAACTTAAAATAGAAAACGTCTCGATTCAGCCACAGTTACGCCAAGTTTTTCCCAAACTTGCATTTGGATATTGCATTAACTTCCCAATAATTCTCTCCTGATGACGAACGAATCCGAAAGTTTCGCGTCTCGATCCGTTCTTTGGGGCAATTTGCTTTTCGGGCACTGTAATTGGGAGGAGTTGATGCGTAGACACGCGATTTTATCCGCGGCAGCGCTGTTATTTGGGATTCATGCCGCCTCTGCGGCCGATTTGGGATCTTACAAAGATACCGGCTACACAGCGCCGCTCGCGCCGATCTGGACCGGCTATTATGTCGGCGGTCATCTTGGCGGGCTATGGAACGACAAGGGCGACAGCAGCGCGCATAAGCGGTACTGAAAGAAGCGCTATAACAATGATGATAGCGATGATAGCCAAGTCTCCACTGCTGCTGCTGCTTCAATAGCAAGTAGCTATGATTGCAAAGACTGGAAGAAAATCGAGAAGGTGGAGTTTTCCGAAGACGAGGACGATGTCAGCCTCCTTGGCGGTATCCATGTCGGCTATAATTGGCAGGACGGCGATACGGTGTTCGGTGTTGAGGCCGATGTCAGCTTTGCTGACAGGATCGACTATCTCGCCTCAATCCGTGCAAGACTTGGCTTGGCGGCGGACAGCCTTCTGATTTACGCAACGGCAGGCGTCGCATTCGTCGGTTTCGAAGACAAGACCGTCGATGCCTTGTTCCATGGCAAATATGAGCACAGCGCGGTATTCTCCGGAGACAACAAAGTTGGCTTCGTCGTCGGCGGCGGTGTTGAGCACAAGATCGACGCAAATTGGAGCTTAGGCGTTGAGGGTCTCTACTACTTCTTTGGTGATAGCGAAGATTCGGAGAGCTGGAAGAAAGGTAAGCGCAAGGAATACAAGATCACCCATGAAGACGATAACGATTTGTTTGTCGTTCGTGGCAGGCTTACCTATCACATACAGGACGAGTATCAGGCCCCACTCAAGTAGTAAGGTAGTGCGATAAGCTAAGACGGGGCCTTGCGCCCCGTTTTCTATGGCTCTCGAAGTCATTTCACTGCGTTAGAGCCTTCGACCTTTAATCACAATCGGCTATGGCGCTCTATCTGTGGGTTCCAGCATCGGACCGAAAACCTCTTCGCACTTTTCGGTACGATGCGTTAGTGCAGTCGGCTAATGCAGAACTCTACCGCTTCCAGCAAGGCCGTTTTCTCTCCGCAGTCGGGAAATATTGCCAGCGCGTCCGACGCCATAGCTCCGTAATGGCGGGCGCGGTTGATGGTGTCATCTATTGCTCCCGACTTGCGCACATAGTCGATGGCCTGATCGAGATCCCCCTCGCGCAACTCGCTGTTTTGTAGCGTTCTGCGCCAGAACACGCGCTCTTCCTCAGCGCCGCGCCGGAAAGACAGCACGACGGGCAGCGTGATCTTGCCCTCACGAAAATCGTCGCCAACGCTTTTGCCCAGCTTGGCCTGTTCGCCGGAATAATCGAGTGCGTCATCGACGAGCTGGAAGGCGAGACCGAGATTTTTGCCATAGGACCGCAAGGCGGCCTGTTCCTCACCGCTTCTCTCTGCGATAATACCGCCGACTTCCGCCGCCGCCGAAAACAATGCGGCGGTCTTGGAATTGATCACGGCCATGTATTCATCTTCAGTCGTCGCCGTGTTTTTCGAAACCGATAGCTGCATCACTTCACCCTCGGCGATGACTACAGCCGCATTTGACAAGACGCGAAGAGCTCCCATGGAGCCCACTTCCACCATCATCTTGAAAGCTTGCCCGAGCAGGAAATCGCCGACCAGTACGCTCGCCTCGTTGCCCCATAAGAGACGTGCGGCAGCCTTGCCGCGGCGCAGGTCGCTTTCATCCACGACATCGTCATGAAGAAGCGTTGCCGTGTGCATGAATTCGACGCTTGCCGCAAGCTTGACGTGACCGGAGCCTCGATATCCTGACAATTTCGCGGCGGCGATCGTCAGCATTGGGCGCATGCGTTTACCGCCGGAGTCGATCAAATGCCGGGCCAATTCCGGAATGAGGTCTACATCCGAGCGTGCTTTATCCAGAATGATCTGGTTGACCTTCGCCATATCATCTGTAACGAGGTCCATCAAAGGCTTTAATTTGTCGAGCGGCTCGCGCTGCTCATCTAGCGGTATGACGACACCCAAAAGCGCCTCCTCCTCGAAACGCTGTTCTGACGCTGGTGTATTAGCCTTACGGAAAGAGCCCTGGTCAAGTCTTACGCTTTTCGCTCGCATTATGAACATAGGAAGTTTTCCAATTGGCCAACCTTACCTAAAGACGTAAATTCGGCGCATGGGCAAAGGGTTGCAAGGGGCGTTAACGTCGCGGGAGTGCCTGTGCCATTCGCGGAGATATTATGAAAGAACTTATAAAAACCAATGACCCGGTTCTGTTGTCCTTTCTAGAAGTGCTTTTGAAGGCGGCAAACATACCGCATCAGGTCGCTGATGTTCATATGAGCATTGTGGAAGGCTCGATCGGCGTTTTGCCGCGAAGAGTTCTTGTCAGCGATGAGGATTATCTGGCGGGAAGGCGCGTGATTAGCAATGCCGATATCGAATTGCCGCAGCCCGAGGGTTATTGAGCCGAACGGGTCGGTGGTCCGCAGACGCAGCGAGTGCGGTTTCCGGCTTTGCTCGATGAAGAGAAAGTTCAAGATTTGGGTGAAGACGAGACGGCAGAAACCATTACAGAGACAACCGAGGACGCATTTCTCGGCGGTCGGCTTGTCATCAAGCAACCGCAGCGCGGATCGCGGGCCGGTATTGATGCGCTTTTCCT
>CAYVJO010000198.1:0-5723 GCA_964451735.1 uncultured Hyphomicrobiaceae bacterium
ACAACAGAATAGTTCGTCCGCATAAGGATAGAATAGCGTGCATAATTCGGGCTAGAGCGCCGGACTGTTCATCAGAATCGGCTGACGCGCCCTATTTGTCTTTTTCAGCATCGGATTTGCCCGAAAACCGCTGCGCACTTTTCGGTCCGATGCGCTTTGTTCCAGAATCGGATTTGCCCAAAAACCGCTGCGCACTTTTCGGTCCGATGCTCTATCCCCAAATAAGGCCAGTGTATCAGAGCATTTCGGCGCTTCGCCCCTTGTGAGCTACCCCTTTCGCATGATCAGGTCGTCTTTGCGTTCGAAAGTTCGGCTAAACAAAAACTTAAAGCCTGAGAGGGGATGCCGGTTTCATTGAATGGTCTCCAGTCCGATCGGTTATCAAAACGTGAATCAGAGCCTGATCCGTTCTGATGGACTCAGAACGAGGCTCTAACCTACTGTTTTGGTTCAATCTTTTCGTAAAACGGGTTCCCACTTTTTGCGGATTTGCTCTACTCTGCCTTAATTCCAATGGCTGAAACAGCGTCAGCGGCAAGCAGCAATCGATCAAAGCTTTGCATGTGAGCGGAGACCATCCCCGTCGGCGCGCATTGCTTCACAAGATCATCTCCTTTGCAGTTTTGAGACTTTCCAGTTACAATGGAAACTGATTAGATCTTTTGCCTTGCTCAGCGCAATTTGCGGCAAAAATCCATGAAAAGCCGATCAGTCGGTTTCTTTCATTTGTGAGCGCCTATTCATAGCGCTTAATCGAATCCCCTCGAACTACGAAAGTTTGATAATAATCAATTTTTCTACTTCGCTGTTTAGGCATAATGCATGATGGTATCTCGTTTCCCAGAATCAGACGCGCGCGCCAGCACCTCGACGCTTCGCGCGATTGCTCCATCCGAGCAGCCAATGCGCCGTATGTTTGGTGTAAGCCGGCTCATCAATCATGGTTGCCCGGTCGATATTGTCACGCGCGATGCTGCAAAATGGCCATTTTGCGCGCTGTCTCAATTCCATATGAATGGTTTGTCAGCCCCTCAGCCGCAGATCCTTCTGGTTTCTCCGCTATCGGGTCATTACTCATTCATATTGCGCGAGTTGGTGGCCGGGTTGGCCTTGGACGCGAGCGTCAGCGTGACTGATTGGCTCAACGCCCGTTTCATTCCGCTTTCGGAGGGGGACTTCGGGTTTGACGACAACATCGATACCATTTTGCAATCGGTGAGGATACTAGGCCGCGATACCCATATCATTGCGCTTTGCCAAGGAGCTGTTCCCGCGCTTGCTGCAACCGCGATCTTGTCGCAGGACGAGCCTGCGCTCGCGCCTGCTTCCCTGACGCTCATGGCGGGTCCTGTCGATCCGCTCGCCAACCCGACCCGTGTCGTTAGGCTGCTTCGCCAGCGCCCCTTGCGAGCGATCGAGGCCAGCGCACTGGACCAGGTTGCATCCTGCCACTTAGGAGCGGGACGGCTCGTCTACCCGGCCCACTATCAGCTCTCCGCTTTGCTCGCCTATTTATCACGTCATGTCTTTTCTGGCGGCGAATTATTGCAAAAGGTCATGAACGACGATGGGCTCGACCCTATCAGATTTCCATTTCTTGAATTGTTCACATCACTGATGGATCTGCCGGCGAAGTATTTCATCGAAAACATCCAGAAAGTGTTTCTTGAACGCCAGGCTTGGACAGGGGGTCTATGGTGGCGCGGTATGCCGGTGGATTTTGCAGCGATTCACGATACGGCTTTGCTGACGATCGAGGGCGCAGACGATGATATCGCCGCGCCCGGGCAGACAAGCGCCGCACATCGTCTTTGCACCGGGATTCCGCCGTGCCAGCGTCGAAATCTGATCCTGAAAGGCGCGGGGCATTTTTCGCTTTTCCATGGAACGGCATGCCGTGGAACTATCGTTCCGGAAATCAAACAGTTTGTGGCGGATGCAGGTGCGGCGCGCTCCATTCCTGCGCATCGGACTTCTGCGAAACATTAGAGCTCCGGACCTTTAATCAGAATCGGCTATGGCGCTCTATCTGTGGGTTTCAGCATCGGATTTATCCGAAAACAGCTTCGCACTTTTCGGTCCGATGCTCTAGAGCCTGATCCGTTCTGATGGAAACAGAACGGGGCTTTAGCGTACCGTTTTATCGTTATCTTTTCGCAAAACCGGTTTCCACTTTTGCGAATAACACTCTAGATCTACATCATGTTACCTGGCTCGTATACGATACTAGGATTGTGTGGAACAGAAGTAATTCTGGCCTATATCCATTTTCCAGCATGATCTTTCAGTAAACTCCGTGTCTTTTTTCTGAACATGCTCGGGTAAATGTAAAAGAAAGAGCGCCGCGGACGAACCACACAACAATTAACGGGATCAAGGGATGAACAATATTTTAACTTTAATGGCAGACAGGTATGGAAGGAATTTGGCGATGGCTGAGCGTGAATTTCAATGCGCTGTCATTGAAATCTGACGCCATTTGCATAAGGCTCAACGAGATCGGCCTCTCCCGTGCAACTGTCGATTCGCCCGATCGCCGCGAGCAATTCGAGATCCGGGATCAAAAGATCTCGGCTCGACGACATTTCAATCACTTTCTTCGCTTTGAGCTGCGAAAGCTGCCGGCTTACCGTTTCAAGCGTCAATCCAAGATAATCCGCCATTTCGGCACGTGTGAAAGGTAGATGGAAATGGACTGGGACTTCCCCACAATCCTTGCACCCGGCGACGGGAACGCGGCTGGCGATCATGTACAGAAAACTTGCCACTTTCTCATGAGCCGATTTACGAGCCAGCAAGAGGGTCCAGTTCCGGCAGATATCCAGCTCACGCAAGGTGAACTCGAATAGCGTATGTTTGAATTTCTGATTGGAGTCCATGAGCTTCTCGAAAGGCGCGCGCGGAAAACCGCATAACTCCACATCGGTCGCGGCCTCGGCGGAATAGCTGCGCATAATGTGCCAAGGCTCGCCGAGAAACTCGGGAGGATAGACCAGACCGATGATGTGCTGATGGCCATCCGTCAGTGTTTTGACCAGCTTGATGATCCCCCGGACAACGTTGAAATACTGATCGGCTTCGTCGCCCTCATGGAATATCGGGTGGTGTGCTTGAACCAGTTTCCTGCGCGACATCTTGGACAGCGTGCTCAGCTCCTCATCGCTTAAAACACCGCAAACGCTGCGATGCCTGATAGGGCACATCTCACATCTTGCGCATACGCCATGCATAAGTAGTCTCGCAGCTTGGCTAAAAGTGTTTCAAATCTTGAAGCTTATCGGCGAGGCAAAATCGGATGAGAACGGCTGCCCAAAAACCTATTCTCAGACAGCTTCAAACATGAATCGCGTTTAAATCCATAACTAGATAGTGGCAGCAAAGCTTCAGCTCCGTCAAGAATCGTTGGTATTGAATGTGCGGAGTGGAAAGTGTGCCCCCCCCCCCCGCTGCAAAATCTTTGCGCTATCGATGCTCAAATTTTGGTATGCCTTGAGTCGACGACAAAATGCCGAACATACCGAGAGCCATGATGGCTGATCTCGGCAAAGTCGTTTCAGCCTATCATCTGTGAGACGGTCTTGCGAGGTTTCGCGGCGTTAACTCAGCATTGCATAGAAAGTTGGTCAGGATCGTTTCCATTTGAAATAATCCTGACTTAAGTCTTACTATTCGGAGGGCAAGAAACAGAGCTTAAGTGGTTTACGCTCTCTGCTTATCAGCTTCCGGGAAGGTTTCGCTGTAGAGAGCGTCCAGCACAGTGACAAGATTATGCGTGTCGATCTCGGTTTTCAAAGGCGTCTTTGTTATTGCTGTTAAAATGACTTCGCGTATGGACGCTTGTACCTGGGCTTCGAGCGCAATTTGAAAGATGAGCAAATCGACCCAACGTAGTTTCATTTTGTCATCGTCGAAATCGTAGTCCTTGCCGTGGTCGTCGTCGACCTTAACAGCTTTGAATTCACGAAAGGCTTCGTCGATTTTACGGTCGAATAAATCAGGATTTTTACCGAGATTTTCATTGATATATTGCGTGAACTCATCGCCCAGGACGCCCCGAGCCAGTTCATCCCATTCCGCTTTATTAACATTCCGCGGAAAGTTGAAAGATCCGATTTCCATGACGCAGCCCACACCCCACACTTAATATTCGCACCAAACTTTCATAATTTTACATTCATATTTGTCAAAATTAAAGCTTTGTCTACATAATCTCGGCTTGGCTATGGAGAGCTTGTTCAACCGCTTTGATCAATGCGTGGTTGAACCAATCAGTGCAAGCATGGGATGTTTGGGGACGCGCAATAGCATCTCCTCGCTGAGGTGGGACTTACGAATTTGGTATCGAAAAACTACGCGACAACAATGCGTTGGATACAGCCATTGATAAGCAGCAATTGGATGGCTGCATAGGACCAGCCAGAGACTGCGCTTGCAGCCCCCTGCCCCGGATTATTATTATATTAGGCTGTAGCGCGCTCTGCATATTTGTTCCAGCATCGGATTAACCCGAAAACTGCTTCATATTTTTCGGTCCGATGCTTTGCTTAATTATTCTGTGTCAAAGCGTCTATCGCCTTACGCGGCCTTGCGCGACTGGATAAGACGCCGATTGATTACCGTCTCAGCGATCTGCACCGTGTTAAGCGCGGCGCCTTTTCGCAGATTATCCGAGACAACCCACATGGAGAGGCCGTTTTCCAGTGTCGCGTCCTCGCGGATGCGCGAGACATAAGTGGCATATTCACCGACGCATTCGATTGGCGTCACATATCCGCCATCCTCTGGATTATCGACAACCAGAATGCCGGGTGCCTCGCGTAGGATTTCACGCGCCTCCTCGGCCGATATCGGCTTTTCGAATTCGATGTTGACGGCCTCGGAATGCCCGACGAATACCGGCACACGCACGCAGGTTGCGGTCAGTTTAATCCTCGGATCAAGGATCTTCTTGGTCTCGGCGACCATTTTCCATTCCTCGCGCGTCGAGCCATCCTCCATGAAACTGTCGATATGCGGGATAACGTTGAAAGCGATCTGTTTGGTGAAGATTTCCGGCGTAGGATGGTCGGTAACGAATATGCCCTTGGTCTGGGTCCAAAGCTCGTCCATCGCCTCCTTGCCCGCGCCCGAAACAGATTGATAAGTAGAAATGACGACGCGCTTGACCGTGGCCGCATCATGCAGCGGCTTTAGTGCGACGACAAGTTGGGCAGTCGAGCAATTTGGATTGGCGATGATGTTCTTCTTTTTGAAGCCCATAACAGCGTCAGCATTGACCTCCGGCACGATCAGCGGCACGTCGATGTCGTAGCGCCAGGCCGAGGAATTATCGATGACGAGACAGCCCGTCGCGGCAATTCTCGGGGACCATTCCTTGGAAACGGCGCCGCCCGCCGACATCAACGCGAAATCGCATGTTGAAAAATCGAACTGTTCAAGGTCGCGGCATTTGAGCGTTCTATCGCCGAAGGAAACCTCCACGCCTTGAGATCGGCGCGAGGCAATGGCGAAAGCCTCCTTTACAGGAAATTCCCGCTCTGAAAGAATGTTGAGCATTTCGCGGCCCACATTACCTGTGGCACCCACGATGGCGACATTATAGCTCATCGATTTATCCTGAGGTTAATACGAATTGGGTTCTAGCGCTGAAATGTGTGGTTGTCCATTATCCATAGATTGAATCACGCCGTTCATTGCGAAAATGCGGTCAACCTTCTCCTAGT
>CAYVJO010000198.1:5733-5947 GCA_964451735.1 uncultured Hyphomicrobiaceae bacterium
TTGCCATTACTTATCGTGTATTGTATTTATTGATGTTGCAAGCGATACGAAAACGTTATGGTTGGATAGCTAGGCTAGCGATAGTCTGGTTGGTTTTCCAAACATTACCGACGACGCTACATATACAAGTTGCACAGGCGGCAGAAAAACACGCCGATAATATTTTCCCAGGCCCAATACTGATCTGCTCGCATAACGGCTTGCGCCTCATCGA
>CAYVJO010000199.1:0-3821 GCA_964451735.1 uncultured Hyphomicrobiaceae bacterium
AGTTCGCGCATGAATCTGCAAGCTACAAACGCGGGATGCGTTCGCTCGCTTATGAGTTGGTCATCAACTCCAACCCCTGTATCAGCTATGTCATGGAGGAAAACTCCGCGCTGATGCAGACGCTGGTCATGGCCCACGCCGCATTCGGGCATAACCACTTCTTCAAGAACAATTACATGTTCCGTCAATGGACGAACGCCGACGCCATTCTCGACTATCTCGCCTTTGCGAAGGATTACGTGAAGGAATGCGAAGAGCGTTATGGGCTTGAGGCGGTCGAGTCCGTCATGGACGCAGCACATGCTCTGATGCGCCAAGGTGTAAGCCGCCAGCCGAAAATTCCCGTATCCTCCAAGTCCGCCAAGTTGGAACAGCGCAGAAAAAAGCGAAAAGCCCATCAAGAAGCCACTTATGACGATCTTTGGCGCACCCTTCCCAGGCCGCGCGTCCCGGCAATGGGTCCCGACGGCCTCGATCCGGGGAACCCTTCGGACAATGAAAACTTGTCTCTGCCTGAGGAGAACCTGCTCTATTTCCTCGAAAAACACGCCCCTCGCATGAAGGACTGGCAGCGCGAAATTCTACGCATCGTCCGTATCCTCGCCCAATATTTCTATCCGCAGCGTCAGACCAAACTGATGAACGAGGGGTGTGCGACCTTCGTACACTATGAAATTCTCAACCGGATGTTCGATAAGGGCTTACTGACTGAAGGAGCCATATTCGAAATGCTGCATGTGCATTCCGCCGTCGTCATGCAGCCCCCTTTCAACGACCGGCGTTACTCCGGCATCAACCCTTATGCCCTCGGCTTTGCGATGATGCGCGACATCAAGAGAATCTGCGAAAAGCCGACATATGAGGACAAGGATTGGTTCCCCGAATTTGCTGGCAATGGCGACGCGCTCGGCACTTTGAAGCAGGCCTGGGCCGAATATCGTGATGAAAGCTTCATTCTCCAGTTTCTTAGCCCGGCCGTCATTCGCGAATTCCGGCTTTTCGCGCTTCATGACGAGTCTGACAAAGCGGAAGTGGAAGTTACCGCCATCCACAATGAGAATGGTTATCGGGCGATACGGCGTTGCCTTGCCCGCCATTACGACGCAAGTCTGCAAGACCCCGACATCCGCGTAACCGACGCCGATCTCAGCGGAACACGGCGGCTTACGCTCACACATTATGTCCAGAACGGGCGTCTTCTCAGCAAACAGGATTGCGACCGGACGCTTCAGCATCTTGCCCAACTCTGGGGACACCGTGTCAAACTGCTTGAAGTCGATGCGGGTTCGAATAAGACCTTGCGGGAGCAGGAAGCGTTGCCGCTGCCTTGACTGCGCGCGTTATTGACCTGTCAAACTGTCTCTCCCTCGATGAACACCCTGCGCTTGGCGATCTCAGTGCCTAAAAAATCTAGAAATGCCCTTACGCGCGGAGCATGGCGTAAATCCGAGTGCGTGAGCAGCCAAAGATCTGTGCCGAATTCCTGCCTAGGCGGAGCCAGACGCTGGAGCGTTTTGCGCGCATCGCCGATGAAACATGGCAGATAGCCTATCCCGGCGCCCGCCTCCACCGCCTCGGCCAGCCCCAGGACCGTATTGACCTTGTAGACGAGGCGCTCGGAAGGAACATGGGCGAGCAGCCATTTCACGAGCTTCAACGAGCCCATCTGCTCGCCTGGCGAAACCCAGCAATGGCCGGAAAGGTCGATCCCGCCATCCGATGGGCGCAAGGCAGGTTTAGTGCCCGCTTTGGCGTAAAGCGCCCAGGCAATATGCGCAGCTCTTCGCCCAACCAGCGTTTCCGGGGGCTTATCTGTTGCGCGAATGGCGACGTCGGCGTCGCGCTTGGATAAGTTGAGGGCTTGATTGCCGATGAGAATATCGAGCCTAATGTCCGGGCATTGCTCGCGGAACTGGCTGAAAATCGGTGTCAAGAGATGTACGAGAAGCGTGTCGTTCGTTGCTATCCGCAATTCACCGGAAGGACTGATCTCCTGGCCGGCCAGCTTGCGCATAACCGACGCGATTTCCTCATCGAGCCGCTTGGCAAGCTCGACGACCTCCTCGCCTACAGCCGTTAGCGTATAGCCGGACCGATGCTTCTCGAAAGGCGCCACACCGAGCGTATCCTCGATCTGCTTCAGCCTGCGGAAAACAGTGGAATGGTTGACGCCGAGCATGAACGCGGCGCTCGGCAGGGTGCGCGCTTCGGCTATCGCCTTGATCAGGCGGAAATCATCCCAGGACAGTCTTGCCTGATTGCTAGCCATAGATCGCTATTAAATGGACCGCTATCCGCAGCAGATTAGAGTCCTGTTTCTTGGCGCTCCTTATGACGCATATCGCCCGATCGCGCCAGATGTGCATTGCGAAACGCGACCGCCTCTTAAAAACGCAATCTCCATTGCATATCTGAAAAATATACATTGAAAATTCGCAATTGCAAAATCTCGCTACGGTCGCCAGCTCCAGGCCAGGCAGAAAAAGCAAATTTCCAATCAGGAGAGCTCTCATGACCAGCTCCGGCCTTCATCATGTTACCGCCATCGCCAGTTCAGCCAAGCGCAATCTCACTTTCTATACGCGCATACTCGGTCTGCGCCTTGTCAAACGCACCGTTAATTTCGACGATCCCAGCGCCTACCATTTCTATTATGGCGATGAAACGGGTCAGCCCGGCAGCATCGTTACTTTCTTCGCCCTTGAAAACGCGGCGGCTGGCCGGCTCGGGGCTGGCGAAGCTCAGGAAACGGTTCTGCGCATACCCGAAAGCGCTCTCGCCTTTTGGGTTCAACGTTTCGTCGAGAAAGGCGTGGCGCATGACGCAGTCATGAAACGCTTCGGTGAAACCGTACTGGCGTTTAGCGATCCAGACGGCGTGCGCCTTGCTCTTGCCGCCATTCCGGGCATCGAGAGCGAGCCCGGCTGGTGCCAAGGCGACGTACCGGAGGAGGCCGCCATTCGCGGGATTCACGGTGGGGGCTGCTTGTTGGCGACGTTGCTCGGTCGGGTGCACTTTTATCCAATGTTCTCGGCTTTGCTGAGGCAGGGCACGAAGGTTCCGTCATCCGTTTCAAGGCGTCCGGAAGCAGGATCGGAGGAATTGTGGACTTGCATGCCGCTGGGCCTTTTCCGCCGTCAAGAACTGGCGCCGGATCCATCCATCATGTTGCTTTCCGGGCGGCTGATGATGAACGTCAGGCGGCAATGGTGAAAAAGCTGGCCGAGGACCATCGGATTGCGGCGACGGGCCAACGCGACCGCAACTATTTCCGTTCGGTCTATTTCCGCGAGCCAGGCGGCGTTTTGTTCGAAATCGCAACCGACCAGCCAGGCTTCACGGTGGATGAGCCCGCAGCGCATCTTGGCGAATCCCTTAAGTTGCCCCCGTTCCTGGCAGGGCGCAGGGAGGAGATCGTGGCAAAACTGCCGGCGCTCGGGCAAGCGTAATCGGGGCTCTAGTGGTTCGATTCAAACATTTGCATCCCACACGCTCGACCTCCGTATGCAAATGTTGGGATCAAAGAACCAACTAGCTAAGTATTTATTTCTAGTGGGGCTTTTGAATTTGACATTTGAATGATGCGTCAGCGGCGAGCGGGACTGAAATGTCAAATTCGCTCCACGAGTTCCTTGTCCTATCGCAATTTCTTACGCTCAACCGGTATCCACTTGATCGGAAATTGCTCTAACCTACTCCCCAACTGGTGTCACTGGCCGGGGCACGCTGCGCTCCCAGCGAAGACCCGGCCGCCATACACCTAGGACAATATTAGCGACCGAGAGCGCCGTAATAACGCCCAGCGCCTGCCATTCATAGGC
>CAYVJO010000199.1:3831-5940 GCA_964451735.1 uncultured Hyphomicrobiaceae bacterium
CTAAGCGCGTCGGCCTGCGCTTCTCCCGCAGCGATCTTGGCGGAGACTTTCGCCGCATAGTCTGCCTTGGACCCGATAATGGCGAGTGTGCCCTCGAACATGCTTATCCCAAGCACGGCCTTGACCCACACCCATCGCCTTTCAAGGAAAGGCTGGGTCGCTGCCATGGAGAGGAGCCCGGTGATGAGCGCGACCGCCAGAGACGGAAGCAGCAGATAGTTGGAGATCGCGGCGATGGATTGGCGCATAACCGCATAAGCGCCCGCCGTGTCCTGCGGAGCGCTGCCGAGCACGATCAGGTAGGCGAGAAGCCCGCCGAGCAGCCCGCATGAGGCAAGTGTATGAAAAAATTTGAGCGTTTTGCGCATCGTACCCCGGCAAGCGGAATCTAATGTCGCCGAGTTTAGCGCAGCTTTGGCGAGAGCACAGCAATGAGCTGAAATTGGGTTGGCAGGTTTTAGGAGATTGGCGATTTCATAGGGCGAGAGAATAGAGCCATAGATCGGTCGCTGACATGATGACCACCATCAAGTGTTCGGCTTGGGCATATCATCGAGGCCCTTTTCGTACCATTTTTCAGCCTCGACCACGACCGGGTTCTCGCCATTGGCGTAAATCCAGCTATCGACTGCCCATTTCTGGTTGTTGGGTTTCTCCCATAGGACAGCAGTCCAGTGCGGCCAGTTCGAGACGCCGAGGAGTATGTTGCCTTTGGAGAAGGGACGGCCGACCGTGTGGTGCTTCAGCAGGCTGTTTTGTTGCAGTATAAGCAGATAACTCGTCGTGTTGGTGGCCTCGTCCACGCAGTCCTGCTGGGTTGGGTCGCCCGGCCCGTTGAACTCCATGCCAGGACGGTCCGCCGCGGTGCCGGTTATCTCGCCCGTATAGCGCTCCATCCAGCCAATGGCGTAAGCGATGGCGCGGCGCTCCTCATGCGGCGTATCCGCTTTCTTCGTCTTGCGCATGAGCGCGGCGATCTCATCGAGCTGCGGTTTACCGAACTTGACAGGCGTTTGCATCTGGCAACCATAGGCATGACAAACGAAGACTGTATTGCCACGCGGTTCCCGTGTCTTGAATTCCTGATAATGATATTCGGCTGGGCCTTCGCGTTCGAAGGTACATCCCGCAATTGCCAGAAGCGCCGATGTACACACTAATTTTAAGGCTTTTGAAATCACTGATCCACGTCCCAACAGCCGTTTATTCTGCTATACCACCCATGCGCGAGATTTGAGAAGCAAGCCATTGAGGAGGACGCGCTTTTCGCGTAGCTTGTCGCCTCATGGTCACAATCAAACCGATCCACATTATTGGCGGCGGACTTGCCGGCTCGGAAGCAGCCTGGCAGATCGCCCAGGCGGGCGTACCAGTCATTGTGCATGAAATGCGCCCCGTGCGCATGACGGACGCTCACAAAACGGACGCCCTCGCCGAGCTGGTTTGCTCCAACTCCTTCCGCTCCGATGATGTCGAAACGAATGCGGTGGGCTTGCTGCATGAGGAAATGCGCCGTTGCAGCTCACTGATCATGACGGCGGGCGATGCGCATAAGCTGCCAGCGGGCGGCGCGCTCGCGGTCGACCGGGATGGCTTTTCCTCCGAAGTCACGCAAAGGCTGGAGCGACATTCCCTCATTGAGCTCGAACGCAGCGAAATTGACGGATTGCCGCCCCAGGAATGGGACAGCGTTATCATCGCGACTGGCCCCCTTACCTCCCCCGCTCTCAGCGCGGCGATCCAGTCTCTCACAGGAGAAACAGCGCTTGCCTTCTTCGACGCCATTGCGCCCATCATCCATCGCGAGAGTATCGATATGGATATAAGCTGGATGCAGTCCCGCTATGAAAAGGCTGGACCTGGCGGCACGGGCGCGGACTACATCAACTGCCCGATGAACCGCGAGCAATACGCCGCCTTCATCGATTCGCTTCTGTGCGCCGAAAAGACCGAATTCCGCGAGTGGGAAAAGAAGACCCCCTATTTCGAAGGCTGCCTGCCTATCGAGGTGATGGCCGAACGCGGGCCAGAGACCTTGCGTTTCGGACCGATGAAGCCGGTCGGCCTGACCAATCCGCATAAGCCCGATGAACGGCTTCACGCGGTGGT
>CAYVJO010000200.1:0-3413 GCA_964451735.1 uncultured Hyphomicrobiaceae bacterium
GAAAACAGAATCACAACCAGCATTCGTTGGCCAGGTCAGACAAACCTGCTTAGTGGAGCGAATTTGACATTTGAGTCCAGCTCGCAGCAGACTCATCATTCAAATGTCGAATTCAAAAAGCTCCACTAGAAACAAATACTTAGCTGGTTGGTTATTTGATTCCAACATTTGCACACGGAGGTCCAGCGTGTGGGATGCAAATGTTGGAATCAAACCACTAGACCACAGCCATCTTCAAGCAAAGTCAATCCAGCGGGTACAACACTAATAAACAGGCATTAAATTCTTTTTTATTCCACTCTAGCCAAACCAGAAAAAAATTTCCCTTGCGGCTTCATACCGCAGCGCACAAAAAAAGGCGGCGTGCTTTTTAAAACGATCCTGACTCACTATTGCGAGCGTAAATGTTTGACCAATTTTCCGTTGCCCGGCTGATGCCTTCACTCGTTGCATGGTTGGAGCGCTGGAAATATTTGGTCTTTATTGCTGCTGCAGCGATTACCTTTCTCGGGGCGGCGGGGATGCGGCACGTCATTCACGACCCCGACGTGCTGGTATATTTCAGCCGCGCCATGCCAGAGCGTCAGGACCTCGACACCATCGAGACCCGTTTCGGGAGAACGAATGAGATCGTCTTCGTTTTACGGGACACTGAGCGACAACCTATGCTTACCGGGCAGCGCCTTGAAGCGATTGCATGGCTTCACGCTAGGGCAGGGCGCCTCCCGAAAGCTATAGCCGTCCGGTCTCCCCTCAGCATTGCATCGAATGGAGCTAAACCGCTTAATACGCCTGAGTCCTCCGTTTTGCGCAGCGCCATTGCTGAAGCCGGTTACTCCGCCCGCTCGGTCCTCTCCGAGGATGAAACGGTCGCCGCGGTCGCAATAGTTTATCCGCGCTCAAGCCAAGTCGATATTGATATAGATGCGGTTTCCTCGGCGGCGCGCACCCTCCAGCAAGATTTCCGGCAACGCTTTGGCGACATAGAAATTCTGGCGACCGGAAGGCTCATGATGGATCGTGCGTTCCTGATCGACAGCCAGGACGAAATTTACGGCTATGCCGCATTGCAGGTCAGTGTTCTGGCGCTCATCCTCCTGATCACCTTTCGCTCCTTCTATGCATCGACGACGCTGATGATTTTGGTGCTCATTGTTGGGCCGGCAACAATCGGTTCGGTCGGCTGGGCAGGGATTTCACTCAATGGTATTTCAAGCGCAGCGGCGACTGTGCTTATTGGACTGACGGTTGCAACCGGTGTTCACATCGTACTGGCTTGGCAACGCGCCATGGCTGACGGCATGGACCGTATCGGCGCGGTCACTGCCGCGCTTACTGTTAATGCAGCACCCGTTACTCTGTCGATCGTCACGACCATCTTATCTTTTCTCTGTCTAAATTTTGCCGCGTCCCCGCCCTTCGGCCAGCTTGGCAATGTGGTCAGCTTCGGTCTGGTCATCGTGTTGATCCTGTCCTTTACGCTTTTGCCTGCTCTCCTGCTCATCCTTCCGCCGAATGCCGGGCACGAAAGCCTCAAACTTGGTCCGCTGATGGGGCGTCTGGCCTCGTTCGTCATTCGCCGCAGCCGCGCCATGATGACCGCGTTCATTCTGTGCATCGCGGGCTCCGTCGCCGGTATCGCCCAAATTACATTCGATGACACGTTCTCTCATTATTTCGATGAGCGCTTTGAGGTTCGCCGTGCAACAGATCTGTTCGAAGAGAAGCTTTCAGGCACGATCTTCATCGATTTCTCAGTACCGGTCGTCGATGTGGGCGGACCATTTGGACGCGCCCATCTCGAACGTCTGGACCGATTCCTGTCCTGGCTGCGTACTCGCCCCGAATTCGCCGAAGCCGTAAGTCTTGGAACGGTGGCACTGAGACTGGCCGGACAGGTGCCCGGTATGCTCGATGAAAGAGGATTCCCTGAAAACGTGTCAGGACAAGAAGCACTCAGAGCTGCCTATAATCAAATGCGTGAAGACGGCCTTATCGGTTTGGTAGACCCGGCTGAACAACATGCCCGGATCAATATCGTCTTAAAAGGGGTAAGCTCCGCACAGACGCTTGCCTTCACTCGTGACGCCAAGGACCAAGCGGCGGCTATCTTCGGCGCGCCCGTTATCGCTACCGGCTTGCCTATCCTGTCTGCGCAATTGTCGATCGACAGCACGAGGACGATGTTCTTTTCAATGCTCGTAGCACTCATAGGCGTCTCACTGCTGATTCTGCTAGCGTTGCGAAATGTCAGGTTAGGCGTGATCAGCTTGCTACCGAATATTCTCCCCGCTGTTGCAGCGATGGGAGTATGGGGCCTGTTCGTCGGTGAAGTTTCATTCGCGGCAACAATTGTCGGTGCGCTGACCTTTGGCATCGTCGTCGATGACACTGTTCATCTTATGATGAAATACCAGGCGGCTCGGCGGGAGGGGCTGGCCCCACAGAGAGCCATTGAGGAAACGATCCGTTCCGTCGGGGTCGCGGTTGTCGTAACCTCGCTCGCCCTCGCTTTGAGCTTTGCCGTCTTTGCTTTTTCGGGCTTTCTGATCAATCAGCACCTCGGCCTGCTCACGGGGCTGACACTGATCATAGCGGTCATCGCGGATCTTTTTTTCCTTCCGCCGCTAATTCTGCAGGCCGAAAAGGATCGTGTCGCCGCTGAGGCTAGGCGTCCGGCTCGCGTCGGTTAGAGCGTAATCTGCAAAGTGGACAATGTTTTTTTTGAAAAAAACCGGGCGCAATCTAATTGATATAGATCAGGTTCGTTTCCATTTAAAATGATCTTAATCCAATAAAAGCATTATAATGACATCGGTATCCGTTCAAGCGGGATCAGCCTATAGGCAACGATAGCGTAGACAGCTGCGAAAATGAGCGCGGATACGAATGTTGCCGCGATCGCCTTGCGTAGCAAATGAGGCGCAAGCGGCGCGCTATCCGCCGTGCCCGGATCGACTGCGTTGTGATCGGCCTGTGTGCGAACACCGATTGGCAGCATGAGAAAAAATGCCAGCCACCAGCAGATGAAATAGACCCCGACGGCAATCGGAAGACTCATTTTGCCTAGCCCTCAAGCCTGTTCCAACTCTATGAGCGTACCGCAAAAATCCTTCGGATGAAGGAAAACCACCGGCTTTCCATGGGCGCCGATTTTCGGCTTGCCATCACCAAGGATACGCGCGCCATTTGCCAGAAGCCCCTGCGAGGCTGCCTCGATGTCATTGACCTCGTAACAAATATGGTGGATGCCGCCATCCGGATTGCGTTCGAGAAATTTTGCAATCGGCGAGCCCGCTCCGAGCGGCTCAAGAAGTTCGATTTTCGTATTGGGCAGCTCGATGAATATTGTCGTTACGCCATGATCCGGCTGCTGCGCTGGCTCCGACAGCTTCGCCCCAAGGATAGCGCGA
>CAYVJO010000200.1:3423-5938 GCA_964451735.1 uncultured Hyphomicrobiaceae bacterium
GTTTCAGATGCGGCGGCGAGATCGGGCACTACAATGGCGACATGATTCAAACGTCCGATCATTTTCAGCCCCTGGCGTTCAAGATTATCGGTAAGCTTAATTAAACAACAGAAACGAGAACGCTGCATATGGGCTTCTTGCCCCATGCGGCGTTCAGCGCAGCGCGCACAGACTTACGGACCGCCTCGCCGACTAGATCGGGGCTTTTCCTGCGCGGGCGCGGGATGCTCTCGATCGCGCCGATCGCCGCTTTTTCTGCAATATCGCGGAAACTCTCACCGCCTGCGTCGAACTGCGGAAGGCCGGTGAGAGACGCTCGCGGGTCGGCGGCCAATTCGCCGGTCTTGGTGATAACCACCGATATTACGGCGCTCCCGACGAAACAAAGCTTGCGTCGTTCGCGGATCGACTCGTCATCGCCGGGGATCAGCAGAAGGCCATCGCGGTAAATCCGTCCTACGGGCACATCGTCGATGATCTCCGCATCTCCCGGCAACAACCGCACTACAGTGCCGTCGCGCACCGGCCCCACGGCAGCCAAGCCGTGCGACCGCGCAAAGTTGACATGGGTAGCAAGATGGCGAGGTTCGCCGTGAACGGGAATGACAGTTCTAGGTCGCAGCCACTGGTAAAGCTGCTCCACCTCGCCGCGCCTCGGGTGTCCGGATACGTGGATGCTTCCCTCCGCCCATTCGGTCATGACCTCTACGCCTTGATTCGCCAGCTTGTTCTGAATACGGATGATCGCGCTTTCATTGCCCGGGATCGCACGGGCGGAGAAGATCACCAGATCACCCGGAGACAGGGTAACGTTGGGATGCTGCTTTTCTGCAATACGCGCGAGCGCGGCGCGAGGCTCGCCCTGACTCCCCGTCACAAGAGCGACGACAGACTCGCGCGGCAAATGATGATAGTCATCCTCGCCGATCGTCTTGAAATGGGCTGGCCAAAGCCCTGTTTCCCGCGCGAGATCAACGATACGGTGCATGGAGCGCCCGGCGAGGACCAGATGACGGCCAGCATCATCCGCCGCCTTGGCGACATTGAGCAGACGCCCGACGCTCGATGCGAAGCTGGTTATGGCCACCCGTCCTTGTGTCTGGCGCATGATCCGACCGAGCGTTTCGGCGACATCTTTCTCAGACCCGGTACGCCCCTCGCTCAAGATATTCGTACTGTCGCATATGAGGACATCCACGCCCTCATCTCCGAGACGCTTGAGTTTGGCCGCATCCGTCACTGCGCCTACACCGGGAGCCTCGTCCAGCTTCCAGTCGGATGAATGCACCACATTGCCAAAGCCGGTGCGAATGGCGAGGGCGCTCGTGTCTGGGATAGAATGCGCCATGTCGATCAGTTCGATATCGAATGGGCCGATCTTCACGCGCGCGCCACGCGGAAGCTCATGCAGCGGGACATCATTGCGCCAGGGCGTTTCCTGAAGCTTTTCCTTTAACATCGCCAATGTGAAGCGCGTGCCATATACGGGCGCTCCAAGGCGGGGCCACATCTCGGCGACCGCGCCAAAATGATCTTCATGGGCGTGCGTCAGAAGTATTCCGACGAGATTGGCGCGCTCTTCCTCAATGAAACGCAGATCTGGAAAAACCACATCAACCCCCGGCTCTTGGTCGCTCGGAAAGGTGATTCCGAGATCGACCATCAGCCATTTCCGCCGCCGGGCGGGGCCGAGGCCGTAGAGATAAACGTTCATACCGATTTCGCCGACCCCCCCGAGGGGTAGGAAGACCAGTTCGTTTTCATCGTTTCGCCGGCTCATATTGCGTCACGCCCCCGCGCCAATGGCGACATCGCCCGCGGTTATGCGGCGTTCCTCGCCGGTTGCGAGCGAAAGCCGGAGCGCGCCTGCTTCGTCGATACCGAGAAAAGTGCCGCGCAGAAGATCGCTTCCGAGCCGGACGGAGATCGGGTCTCCAACTTGTTGGGCCCGTTCAAGCCAGGCCTCGCGTATGACCTCGAACGCGCAGCCGCATCGCCACCGCCCGATCCAGTCCGCCGTCGATGAGGCGAGGGCCGAGAAGGCATCTTCGGGGGTAACGTCTAGATGCGCATCCGCCAGAGTTGCCGTCGGGCGATTGAGATCCGGGGGCGCCGCTTTCAGGTTGAGGCCCGTTCCGATAACGATCGCCGGAGGTCCGGAGATGGCGTCACCAGCGCTTTCCAGGAGAATGCCGCCTAGCTTGGCGTCGCCTAAAAGCAAATCGTTCGGCCATTTCAGACGCATGTCGAGCCGTTTCCCCAATGCCGATGCGAGGTCTGACATGGCATCATAAGCGGCGATGCCGGCAAGAAGTGAAAGTTGAATGGCCTTGATGAGTGGGACCTGCGGACGGATCAATAAGCTTGCATAGAGGTTGCCGGGGGGCGAATGCCACGCCCTGCCTGCGCGACCCTTGCCGTTTTGCTGGCTGTCGGCGACGATCCACAGCCCTCCCGGCTCGCCCCGTGACGCCATCAGCATCGCTTCAGTATTGGTGGACCAGAGTGTCTCCCG
>CAYVJO010000201.1:0-3279 GCA_964451735.1 uncultured Hyphomicrobiaceae bacterium
CTGCTGATTAATGCACAGTCATCAACCGTAATGGCTCCATTCTCACGGTCAGCCATGATCTGCACGGTCGCGCCGTTTTGAGCCGATATGGACACTCGCACGAGGCGCAATCCCAAACCCTCTATCACCGGTTCTGCCAACGCCGCTATTGCACCTGCCAGACCGGTTTCACAGATAAAGCGTTTTTGTTGCAGGTCGCCCTCAGCCACATTAGCCATCGTCGTTCGTAAATGCCTTATTTAGGGCTTTGAGAAAAGCTCAAAAAAGAAAGAGCGGACCCCTCAAGGGCCCACTCTCCACAGTCGAGATGATCATGAGCACATATAATATATGCAAATTTTCGTGAGTGCGCAAGGCTGGATTGCATTCTATGCATAGCCAATGCCACGCTATTTGCTTTCCGGGCGGTTCGCTTATTGTGGGACGGAGCCAGATCATGGAGATGATTTTCCCGGTGGAGCATCGGTCCGAAAAGTGCTCAGCGGTTTTCGTGCAAATCCGATGCTAGAACAGACATGGGGAGCGCAATGGCCGATTCTGACTAAAAGTCCGGCGCTCCAAAAGTTGCCTCAAGCGCCATATCGTCTTATAGGCTCGCGATATGGCCCGATCAACCGCAAACCAATCTTACGTCCCGATCGCCATACGACCTGGCAATCGATTTCGAGCTTATCGTTCGGGAAATACAATTTAAGATGTCCCATTAACATGTAAAACTTAACAGAATTATCTATCATATCAACACAAGTACCAGTAACGGAAATATTACATACACGACATTCCTTGGAAAAGGACATGCGATTAGACCAGATAAAAGCTCGCGTAAGCCGTTTAGGCCTTCGGATTGCTCCCCGCCTTTCACGGCCGAAATCCTGTCTTGAGAAAAAGCTACGCATTGCTTTGAGTGGACTGTTGTCATAAATCGTTGAATGCAAATATTATAGAGAAAGTATAAAATTAAGTTATAAGACTGGTTTGTGGGTAAAGATTTTTATTTGTGTTGCGACTGCCATTTAGCAGCGAACCAACATACAACAATAAATAGAACACTCGCGTCAAATACGTTCAAAAATAAAAAAAGAGCATTTCCGCTTCTCGGCTATTGCCTTTTCGGCATATCGCGTGAGTGGCCAATCGGCCGGCGGCGTTTCGAGAGGTCCTGGTCTGCACGCGAGGCTGGGCACCGTCTCAATCTCCGCTACCGCCATTTCGGCATAATCGTCAATATCTGTGGCGAAACGAAGCTGAGCGCCAACGCGCATAGCGCCTGCAATAGCCGTCAAATTCCCACGGCTCAGAAAGCGGCGTTTTCGGTGGCGTTTTTTCGGCCAGGGATCGGGGAAAAGCACAAAAACACGTCCTAGGCTTTCCGCTGGAAGCTAGCTCAAAACATGGCGAGCGTCGTCGTCGTAAATTCGGATCGTCTTCAGGTCCTGACTTTCAATGCCGCCCAAGACTTTGGCAACGCCATTGAGGAAGGGTTCACAGCCGATAAATCCGATCCGTGGATGCATTTCGGCTTGGAAAAGCAAATGTTCGCCGCCTCCGAAGCCGATCTCTAGCCAGACGTCGTCAACTGGCGCGTCGAACAGTCTCGATAAACACGCCGGCGCGGGCACGCGTGGATCAAGGCGCAGCTTGGGGAGCCTGGCTTCCAAAAGCTGTGCTTGCTTGGGAGTCAAGTGGCGGCATTGCCGGCGCCCATAGAGCCGCCGCTCCAGGGCAAACGCATTGCTGTGAACGCCCGGCTCCAATGGGGCCTCCTGTAGCTTGTCGGCGGCACGCCTTGTAACAGCGTCGCACCGCCGGCTATTCCTGTTCCAGCCGTTCAACAAAGCGCAAGGGACCGAAAAGTGGGCAGCAGTTTTCGGGCAAATCCGCGATCAAACAGGATCAGCGTGATTGCTCATGGAACCGATCCCGATCCATATTCATTTATTGCGCACGATTTCTTCAGAAAAACTTTATATGCTTTCTGATCGTACTCTAAGTCAGCGCGGCCTGAATAGATTCGACGAGATCGAGCTTTTCCCAAGAAAAGCCGCCATCATTGTCTGGAGTCCGGCCGAAATGACCATAGGCCGCCGTGCGCTGGTAGATCGGGCGGTTGAGCGCGAGTTGCTCGCGAATCCCCCGCGGAGATAGATCGATCGCCTCGGAAAGCGCTTTTTCGAGTTTCCTCTCATCGACGCGGCCCGTACCGTAGAAATCCACGTAAAATGACAGCGGTTTGGAAACCCCGATCGCGTAAGAAAGCTGGATCGCGCATTTATCTGCCAATCCGGCTGCGACGACGTTCTTTGCAAGGTAGCGAGCCGCGTAAGCCGCCGAACGGTCAACTTTCGTTGGATCCTTTCCCGAGAAAGCGCCGCCGCCATGGGGCGCTGCGCCCCCATAAGTGTCCACGATGATCTTGCGTCCCGTCAAACCGGCATCGCCGTCCGGGCCGCCCACGACGAAACGTCCGGTCGGGTTGACGTAGAATTCATCTTCCTGACACATCCAGCCTTTCGGAAGCACGCCTTCGACGAAGCCGCGGACCATCTCCCGGACACGATCCTGGCTGACATCTTCCCGATGCTGCGTGGAGACCACGACCGATGTGGCTTTGACGGGCTTGCCATGTTCGTAGAGCAAAGTGACCTGGCTTTTGGCGTCCGGGCCAAGTTCGGGCGCATGGCCAGAATGACGGGCCTTGGCCATATCGTGCAGGATACGATGCGAATAATAGATAGGGGCCGGCATATATTCCTCTGTTTCCGTACATGCGAAACCGAACATAATGCCTTGATCACCCGCGCCTTCATCTTTCTCGCCAGCCGCATCGACACCAATGGCAATGTCCGCAGATTGCTCATGGACATAGCAATCGAAGGCCAGGGTTCGCCAATCGAAGCCAGGCTGTTCGTAGCCGATCTGCTTCACGCATTCGCGTGCGGCGGCCTCCATCATCTCGGTTGTCACGCTCTCCGGTCCCCGGACCTCTCCGGCGAGAATGACGCGATTCGTCGTGGCCAGCGTCTCGATGGCGACGCGGGAATGCGGGTCCGCACCAAGATAAAGATCGACAATGGCGTCGGAGATCTGATCGCACACCTTGTCAGGATGTCCTTCCGATACCGATTCGCTTGTGAAAAGATATTGCGTGCGAGACACCAATTCCCCCTTATTGCAGATGAACAAAATCGTGCGGACAATATGACTTGCGCGTAGAGCGTGCAAGAGCCCGGCTTAAGTTTCTCCATACCTCGCTAAATTCAGAGATAAACTGGCGCTAAC
>CAYVJO010000201.1:3289-5916 GCA_964451735.1 uncultured Hyphomicrobiaceae bacterium
TGAAAAAATTTAGCCGAAAGTTGCCTCTCGGTGAGACAACTCGACAGGAACGGCGGCAAGACTTACTCGCCATTTGACGATCAGGAGCGCAAATTCCGGCGGGCAGGACCTATTCTGCTGTCTGAGCCGCAACGGTGCGTAAATTCGTCGCTTCCAACGCAACGTCGTCACTCAGCGCACGCACAAGTTCCACAACTCTCTTGCGCACTTTAGAGTCCGTGATTTTGACGAAGGCCCTGTTAAGCTCAAGCCCGTCCCGGCTATTGAGAAAATCGAGAAGGTAAGCTTCCGTTCTGGACTCGGCGAAACCGGCTGCCATGGCGGCATTACGTCCCGCCATACTCAAAGGCGCGTCTTCGAAGAAGAACTGCACAGGCACGTCTAGTATTTGGGAGAGCTGATGTAGGCGGCTCGCCCCAATTCGGTTCGTTCCTTTTTCATATTTTTGAATTTGCTGGAAGGTCAGCCCCATCCGTTCGCCCAGCTTTTCCTGGCTCATGCCAATGACCATACGGCGAAGACGCACTCGGCTTCCTACATGAATGTCCATCGGATTGGGCTTTCGCCCTTGCGTTTCAGACCGTTGCTCAGCGCCCCCCGGCGTCGTTCCTTCGTGTTCCATGTCCCTATCGTGCCCTATCCCAATTCAACCAAAACGCGCAGTCTTATATATCACATCCACACAATGCTTGGTTGTATGCCCCCGTAGCCTCGCGCGTCAAGAATTAATCAACACAACCTTAGATTGTGGTTATCTGTTGTTATACTTATGCGTGTAGTCTCTCTTTCATTCCATAGAGAATCTACTCGTTATGCTTGATGATTTTATAACTACTCAACTTCAATTACAATTCTATACAATAAGAAAATCAGAATAGCTAACACCATTAACCCGTTTCCCCCCCAGCGCGCATAAAGTGTTGGCTCAATAGCAACAGGCAGTGCGCGATCCATAATACCGATCTGTCCCAGAGGCAGGCTGGCGACGATCCGCCCATGCGCGTCAATGATTGCTGAGACCCCAGTATTGGCGGCCCGGATAACGGGCAAGCCCTGTTCAACGGCGCGAATCCGCGACTGGTGCAGATGCTGATAGGGACCACTGGATACGCCAAACCACGCATCATTTGTCACATTCAGAAGCCACCCCGGCCTTTCACCATCGCCGACCACCCGCTGGGGAAAAATCGCCTCATAGCAAATAAGAGGCACGAAAGACGGCGCGCCGGGTGCGGCCATCGGACGCCGCAGGCTACCGCGATCGAAACCGGTATTCATGTGTGTGAGCTGCTTGACACCGATCGCGGAGAGCGTCTTCTCGAAAGGGATGTATTCGCCGAACGGCACGAGGTGGTTCTTGTCGTATGTGTCCAGAACGGACCCATCGGCGCCGATCAGAAAAAGGCTATTGAAAACACGCTCAATATCGTAACGCCCGTCTTCACGCTTGGTGCCCTCGACCCGTTCGCCCCCAAGAATAAGCGTTGTTTCGCTGGTTAGCAGAGCTGATAGAGCTTTACGGACTTCATCGAACAGGATGCGGTCGTTCAGCATGAAAAGGTAGGGTATGGAGGTTTCCGGCCAGATGATATGCGTCGGTCGCTCCTTGTCCGCGCCGATTTGGCCGGGCTCACGGCTCAGCGTCTGGTAGCGCTCAAAAATCCAGTCACGATTCTCGGGCTTCCACTTTTCCGCCTGCGGAATACTGGCCTGAACAACACGGAGACGGACGCTAGGCAAAACGTCATTCGTTGCGTCTATAAGCCGTAGCGTCCCCCAGCCCCATCCTGCCACAATAATGCCGGCGAGTATCGCGGGCAGCAGCCAGTTCCGTGCGTCCATGCGCGCCGTCATGCCTGCGAGCGCCGCCGGGCTGGCAAAGGCGAGCAGAGCCAAAAGCGTCATGCCATAAATGCCGACAAGGGATGCGGCTTGAGACAGCGCCGCGTCTCCGCCCAGCGCATACCCCCACAAATTCCAAGGGAAGCCTGTCAGAATATGGCCGCGCAGCCAGTCCGCGGAGAAGAACGTGGCTGTGAACGCAAAGATTCTGCTCGCGCCTGGCCGCCAAAGCGCGATGGACGCTGTGCTCGCCATGGCGAAGAATATGGCCAGCCCCGCCGGAAGCACTGCGACGCCAAGCGGGGCAAGCCAGGCGAATTTGTCCGCCTCCACAAAAAACGCAAAACCAAGCCAGTACAAGCCCGCCATGAAGAAGCCGAAGCCGAACCACCATCCGAGGATGGCCGCCTGCCGCCATTGCGGTTTCTCGCGCGGGTTTGCTTGTCCGGCAATGCCGTCCATCAGCCAGATGAAACATGGCAATATCAGAAAAAGCAGCGGCCATAAGTGAAACGGCGCATAGCCAAGAATCGAGAAAGCGCCAAGCGCAAACGATACTGAGTTACGCCTCCAACCACGCAGCCCATAAAAGGCGCGGGCCAGACCGTCCAGTCTAGGGTGCAATAAACCGGGTCTTGTTGCACTTATGCTCAAACGATCATCTCCACTCTGTCTTGAGCTTCGCATGACCGATCGGCTTAAGAATGACAAGTCTTCTTAATTTTTCAACCTGGGGATTAATGTGGGATAAACCCGGTGTCCCCGGCGGTTTAGGCGATTAAACC
>CAYVJO010000202.1:0-5861 GCA_964451735.1 uncultured Hyphomicrobiaceae bacterium
GATTGATGGTTTGTACCCCCTGCTGAAAACCCATGGTCTATGGTTTTTCGAAACGAGACGCCGCTGGGACGATTTGTTCTGGCCCTACGCAGCCAAGGGCTTCTTCGCCTTGAAAAAACGGATACCGGCAGTGATGACTGAACTTGAGGAAGCTGCGCATAGTACTGACCTGCAACGCGATCTATTCAGCGAATAGGACAAGGAAACCGACCGATGACAGAAGACGGGACTGTGTTGATCTTTGGCGGCGTAGGCGGCATCGGTGAAGCGCTTGCGCGGCGCCTTGCGGCCAAAGGAGCGCGCGTTGCTATCACAAGCCGTTCGCTTGCGCGTGCTCAGACTCTCGCCTCGGAAATCGGTACTATGCCTTTAGAGGCCGATGTCGGGGATGAAGCCGCGATCAGGGCCGCGGTTGAAACGGCGTCCGGGACTGGCGGATTGACCGGGCTTGCCTATTGCGTCGGCAGCATTCCACTCAAGCCATTCAACCGGACGAGCGCGGAGGATTTTGTGCAAGCCTATCGCTTGAATGTGGTCGGCGCGTTCCTCGCCATCCGGGAAGCCGCTGCGGCGCTTCGCACATCGAAGGGAAGCGTGGTGCTGTTCTCAACCGTCGCTGTCAGGCAAGGCTTCCCGAACCATGCGGCGATCGCCTCCGCCAAAGGCGGTGTGGAAGGGCTGACCGTGTCACTGGCGGCTGAGCTCGCCCCCGATATTCGGGTCAACGCAATTGCCCCGAGCTTGACCGATACGCCGCTCGCGGAACCGCTCACAAAGAGCGTGAAAATGGCGGAAGCTGTTGCCGCGCTTCACGCCATTCCAAGGCTTGGAACGGCTGCCGATATGGCGGCGGCGGCTGCGTTTTTGCTCTCGCGCGAGGCGGGGTGGATTACTGGTCAGGTTCTTGGTATTGATGGAGGGCGTTCGACGCTGCGCACCGGCCGGTCTTGAAGAGCCCGTTTCTACAGCGTGACAGTGCGCTCACCCAACATAATGGCGTGACCGCCGATCCGGACGTTCCGTATCGTTCGGTTTTCCACTTCGAATTCCATCTCCATGCCCTGCTCGATCACGCCGTTGTAAGTACCCTCAGGTATATCATCATAAAGGTGGATGACACCGGCAAAGGCGGCGGCGGCGGAACCGGTCGCGGGGTCTTCAAGCACGCCTAGTGTGGGCACGAAGCAGCGTGCGTGAAACGACGCCTTGGTCTGGACGGTCTCGCGGCAATAAAGATAGGCGGCGGCATGGCTGTCGGCCCCGAAAGCGTCCGGCCAAAATTCTTCCACGACCTGGGCGCGGGCGATCGCGTCGATGTCTGCGACGGGAACGAAAGTGAAAGGCACCCCGGCACTGAAACGGCGGGGCCTGAAATTCTCGAAGCCGATCTCCGTCGGAGCAAGGCTGAGCGCTGCTGCGATGCGGTCCACCGGCGCGGGCTCACCAATCTCTTGAGGCAGATCCGGGACGTCGAACTCCGCAAAAGCTGCGCCGCTTTCATCGGGTCTGACGGCCACACGAAGAATCCCGCCCTTTGCTTCGAGAACGCAAAGTGTGTCGAACTCTGCCCCGCGCGCGCGCCAGATTCGGCTCTCGGTCAGGCAAATGGCGGTTCCTACGGTCGGGTGTCCAGCGAAAGGCAGCTCGTTGGCCGGTGTAAAAATGCGGATCAAGGCCATGTGCGCGGGATGCGTCGGCGGAAAAACAAAAACCGTTTCGGACAGGCCGATTTTACGGGCAAGAGCCTGCATGGTTACATCATCGAGTCCGTCTACCTCGGTTATGACTGCAAGAGGATTGCCGCCACTCTCGCTTTTGGTGAATACCGTCAAATGATTGTAGCGGCGATCCATGCGCTTGCCTTGCTTTTGTTAACGGGAGTTCACGCAACAATACCTCAAACAATGTGTGCGCTGCATCCATGATCGCGATAATTCACAAAAACGGCGCAAGGATTTGTTCGATTGCGTGCAATCTCGCCTTATTTCAACCTGGAATATGGACAAACCAACGGCGGCTTTCGAATCGGCACTGGCGGAAAAGACGCAAAAGGATCAAATAATCCATTGATTCTTAAGGTTTCTTTTCGCTCACTCTGATTTAAGCGACAGCTTGTCATCGCTATTTTGCATTGCCACATGATTGCCAAATGACGGGCTTACCAACTGTTTATCGGATAGCGTGGGGATAGCTTTTGTATTCTCCGCGCATTCAAGCTTTACGGGGGTTCTTATGGAACGCATAACCTACATCGGCGTCGGGCTAATCGGAGCTATGGCGCTTATGACTGCGGCTTCGGCTGCGAACGCCGCCGATATCTATCAAGGCGGCGGTAGCATCAAGGATACGGGACCGGTCGTGGACTACGCGCCGCCGATCACCTGGACCGGCTTTTACATTGGCGCGAACATTGGGGCGGCGTGGGACGATACCGACGACGTCGAGCTGCTGGATGACAGCGTGCTAATAGCCGGCGGACATCTCGGCTACAATTGGCAAACCTCAAGAAATGTTGTCTTGGGTGTCGAGACTGATCTGAACTTCCTCGACGATGTCGATTATCTCGCCACCATACGTGGACGTCTCGGTTACGCATTTGGGCCGACGCTGCTTTACGCAACAGCAGGTGCTGCCTTCATCGGTTTTGAAGACGATGGCCTTTTTGGCGACGACTCCGATACAGGTTGGGTCGTCGGCGGCGGCGTCGAATACAAATTGCGCGATAATTGGAGCCTTGGCGCGGAAGGGCTCTATTATTCCTTCGAAGGCGACGACGGCTTTGAAGATGCGAATTTTTGGGCTGCGCGCGCACGGTTAACCTACCATTTCGGCGGTTATGGCGGCGCGTTGAAATAAAGGCATCGACCAATTACAGTGACAATATGGGCGGCGCATCACGAAATGCGCCGCTTTTTTTTTAGCCCGATGCATTGGTAACAATCTCTCTGGTGTAGTGTTATTCCGTAAGTAGTTACGCAAAAAGCACAATACACTCAGCCCTCTAAATCGTTGATATTATTTGAATTTACAGGCTTTGTATTCATTTTGCATAATCCTGCCAGCTTAGAGGGTGTGAGTGCCGCGCCTGCACGCTCTAATTGGTTTTGCTGTATGCCCACCCTCGCTATTGATCTGATATAAGGCATATGCCTGTTTTGAATTTATGGGGGATTAACTGTGAGTAGTTTCAAGTCGGTTTTGCTGGCGACAACAATGCTGGTCGGCGCAGTGAGCGTTGCGAACGCCGCCGATATTTACGAACGTGGAAGTTTTAAGGACACGCCGTCATATTTGCCCGCAATCACATGGACGGGCTTTTACATCGGTGCACACGCCGGCAGTACCTTTAATGACGAGATTGAACTTAACATTGAAGATGATTCTAACTTAATCACCTTGCTTGGTGATGTGGATGAGTCATTCATCGGCGGCGTTCATGTCGGCTACAACTGGCAAGGCGACTCCAATATCGTCTTGGGCATTGAAGGCTCATTGAGCTTTCTCGACGATGATGACCTTACCGATTACTTAGCCAGTCTGCGCGGACGTCTTGGCGTCGCTTTGGACCGTACGCTCGTCTATGCAACGGGTGGCGTTGCTTTCCTTGGTTACGACGATGTCCTTGCCGACATTCTGGATGATGATCCAGCCATTGGCTTTGTGGTTGGCGCAGGTGTTGAGCATAAGCTGACTGATAATATCAGCGTTGGCGTGGAAGGTCTTTATTACGACTTTTCATCCGACATAGACACAGATGATGATGAGGTTTCAGCTGAACTCGACCGTAGCTTCTGGACGGTTCAGGCTCGTATTAACTACCATTTCACCTCGGGCTACGAAGCTCCTCTGAAATAACACGGTAGAGTCAGTTATCGCCTCAGACGCGGCGCTTTCCAGTGCCGCGTTTTTTATATGTCCATTACGATAAGTATGGCTTCCAGATCATTCTGGCCAGGCGCGAGGACCGTGCGCCTCATTACAGCCAGCATCCTGGAGGCGAAAGGCGGAACATCTGGCAAACCGAAGCATTAACGCTTTGCGACGGGCGGCGCTCAGCCTGTTGCCCGGCGGCTGGCGGATTGCCTCCGCGTCGAAGCGATCGGCCAGGATTAGGCCGCAGTCCGCTGGAATTTTGTCATGAGGGAAGTCAGGCAGAACCGCAAAATAAAAGCGGTCGCACCAGTTGCGATAATCGGTCCATTTATGGTCTGAACGAAAATCTGCCATGCAGGATTTGATTTCGACGATGGTGATGCCGCCTTTTTCATCGAGCGCCATAACGTCGCAACGCCTGCCATCTGCGAGCGTCAACTCGTCGAGGACAGCGCAATTCAAGGCACGGAAATACCGGCATACGCCGCGTGCGATCTGACGCGCTGTGCGCTCATCTGGTTGCGCTGCTGAAGCCGTCTCCCGCCGAGCTTGCTTGACCACACTCTGTGTTCTTGTATCGTTCCAGCTCTGGCGCGGATTTTTCTCACTTTCTTGAGTGGTTGTGACCATGAGTGTTTTGCCCCTCGCGTCCGACATAGGTAACGATATAACCATGCCCTTGGATGACTTAGAACCAGATAGCCGCATCGCGGAACCCGACATGTTGGCTCTGCCAGAACAGCTTTCACGTACGCGGCAAAGCTCGCTTCTTATCGCCGCGCCATTGACCGTCGAGGACCAGATCGTCCAGGCCATGGAAGATGCTAGCCCCACCAAGTGGCATCTGGCGCACACGACCTGGTTTTTCGAAGAATTCGTCTTGAAGACGTTCGACGCTGATTATCACGGGTTCGACGACAGATTCGGTTATTGCTTCAATTCCTATTATGAAACAATCGGCGCGCGTCAGCCAAGGCCAAAGCGTTCGCTTCTGACGCGACCGCGTCATGACGAGGTCTTGGCCTACCGCGCCCATGTCGATGCCGCTCTGGACGCCTTTCTGAGCCGCTCTAGGGGAGAGTTACCGGCGGAAAGCCTGAAAATGATCGAGCTGGGTGTCCATCACGAGCAGCAGCATCAGGAGCTGATGTTTACAGACTGCCTCGCCGTTTTCGCCGGAAACCCTCTCCGCCCGGCCTATCGCGAGGGTGCCGGCGGCATGAGCTGCGGAAAGCTGGCGCCATTGCGCTGGCTGTCCTTCGACGGCGGCATACTGCCTGTCGGGCATGACGGCTATGGTTTCGCCTTCGATAATGAGACCCCGCGCCACGACCAGCTCATTCGGCCGTTCCGGCTCGCCAGCAGGCTTGTGAGCAATGGCGATTGGCTTGAGTTCATGGCAGAGGGCGGCTACGAGACGCCGACTCTTTGGCTGGCGGACGGGTGGACTACAGTCCAGAAGGAGGGCTGGGAAGCGCCGCTCTATTGGGAGAAGCGCGACGGGCAATGGCGTCAGATGAGCCTGCACGGGCTCCAGCTTGTCGATGCGGTGCGGCCTGTTTGCCATATCAGCTATTACGAGGCCGATGCCTTTGCTCGATGGGCCGGCAAGCGCCTCCCGACGGAATTCGAGTGGGAGACAGCGGCGGCCGGACAGCCTCTTGCTGGCAATATCCTAAGCCGCGACGTTCTGCGGCCAGAACCGGCCGATCCGAACACCGACGGCCTGCAACAGATCATCGGCGATGTCTGGGAATGGACCGGCAGCGCTTACCTGCCCTATCCGGGCTTCAAGACGGCCAGGGGCGCCGTTGGTGAATATAACGGAAAGTTCATGTGCAATCAGTTCGTGCTCAAAGGGGGCTCGTGCGTGACGCCTGAGGGCCATATCCGCCGCAGCTACCGGAATTTTTTTTATCCCCATCATCGCTGGCAATTCACCGGGCTGAGGCTAGCAGATGACGGCGGCTTTACGTGAAACCCTATAA
>CAYVJO010000203.1:0-2658 GCA_964451735.1 uncultured Hyphomicrobiaceae bacterium
AGTCTACTGAACAGGCGACGTATTACTGACTCATGACACTAGGGAGGTATGGAGTCATGTCGGGGGACACCTCACATAAGTATCCGTCTGAGCTGAAGCTGCTGCTCGGTGTCGGGACGCCGGCGACGGTGCAGAAGTGGTGCCGCCATACCGACCACCACGCGCACACTGGGCCCCAGCAGCAGCTGGAGCTCTCGAACCAGTAGGTCAAAGACTCGCCGGGAGAGCTTCAATGAAGGAAACCTCGGCGGTACGCCACGGACACCGCATGCGCCCGGTCTCGCGCATGCAGCTTCGTCAAGATGTGATGGACGTGGGAGCGCACCGTCGCCTCGCTGATCCCGAGATGGCGGCTCACCTCCCGACTGGACGCTCCGGCGGCCACGAGGCGCAGCACCTCCTGCTCGCGCCCGGTGAGTCGATCTATGGCGGACGGGGCCAAGGGCGCCACCGGCAGTCGGGACTTCAGCCACCCGACAAGCGCGCGAGTGGCCGACGGCGAGATGACCGCCCCGCCGTCCCCTAGCGACCGGATGGCCTCGACGATGACCCGTGGCGACCCATCCTTGCGGACGAAACCGACCGCTCCGGACGCGACGACGTCTACTACCAGGCCGTCGTCCGCGGAGGTGCCGAGGACGAGCACCGCGGGTCGTGCAGACTCGCAGTCAGACACGAGCCGGCGAGTTGCCGACACACCTCCGCTCGGCGGGAGTGTCGAGGCGACGAGGACAATGTCCGGGTCCAAGGAGTTGGTGGAGGCCACCGCGTCGGAGGCGGTGGCCGCCTCGCCGACGACGGCGATGTCGGGCTTCGCGGCGAGCACGGCGACGAGCCCGGTCCGAACGACCGGCTGCTCGTCGCACACCAGCACGGTAAGGGGACCCCGTCGCCGACCGCCATCGGACCCCCGGCCTCCTACGTCGTTCACACGACCCCTCTTCCACGTGCGGCACTCACTCAGGAGGATCCGTCTCGGCGAGACCAACACTGTAACCACACGTAAGCGATGTTCAACTCATCGTGGTCAAGCTATGCGTGGAACACCCTCTCCATCACACGTGGAGCAGTCGACGGATCAGCGGGCAAAACAGTGGAGCGGACCTGCCACGGGACGCCGACGACAGTGCTCGAAGCGTTGCCTATGGTCGCTTGCGATCGACTGGACGGCACCGATAGGGAGCCGGCCTCATTCGTCGCGGAGGTGACGCAGGTGGTGGATGGGTCCGAAGCCCTGTCCCGGGAACGACTCACGGCTCTCTACGGCGACGAGGTGGAGGTGCCGGTCACTGAATTGCCGTCGGCCACGTCGGCCACTCACACCATGGCCCACGAGCTGGACCGCTACGTCAGCCAGCGTGTCCCAGCAGCTGAGCTTCGACGGGCGGCGATCGAGGGCGTCCCGGTCCACGTGCTCGGCGTCTACCCGTCTCACCTTCCACTCGTCGCGGCCGGACTCGGGTTCCGCATCCACCACACGGTGTTTTGGTCCGACCGACGTGACCGCCGCGTGAACTCAGTGCGCCCCACACTCCACGTCGTGACGGACCGAGCTCGGCGCCGAGGACTCGTGCTGAGCGTCCCACCGGGCCGGGATTACCTCATCCACTACGCCAGCCTCGTCCGTCACGTCCTCGCGCGCGCCGGCGCTGCCCCGCTGACGGTCGTGCACTATCCCGAGGCCGAGCGGCGACTGACGACCTGGACGGGGCTCGGCAGAGACCTGCTCGGCCCGACACCCTCGGCGGTCGTCCTCGGCAAGGTGGACCTCATGGAGACGGCCCTGGCGTCCAACAAGCAGGCGGCGTGGACCGGGGTCACTGACTACTACCGGGTTCGCCGGTACCTTAGGCCGAGTGGCGGCGAGGTGGTGCTGCTAGGCGTCCACTTCAGCTACTGGGGCGCGCTCGGGGGTCGGATCGCCGTGCGATGCTGCGAGCTGGGTGCCTCCGACATCGTGTACGTCGGCAAACTGGGCGCGCTCACGTCACCCGAGGACCTCTACGCCCGTGTGTTCGTACCGGCGCGCTACGCCCTGATCGAGCGCTCCCGGGTGAGCACGGTATCGACCGGGCCACCGAACCCGCTGCTCAGCCGGTTCCCGTCGCTGCGCAGCGGGCTCCACGTCTCGGTACCGACCGTCCTCGAGGAGGACCACACCCAGCATGGCGTCGCCGTGCGGCTCGGCGCGCACACTCTCGACAACGAAATCGCCGGCATGGCCGTCGCCGTGGAGCGGTGGAACCGACGGCATGACGCCACGGTCGGCTTCAGTGCCCTGCACTACGCCACTGACTATCTGCGCGGGCCTGCCGAGCGGGCTCGCTCCGTCCGGTTCTCCCTGGCCACCGGGCGTTCTCCGGCAGCGGCCCGGGGACGGCTCGCGGCGACCCGGCTCATCACCGACTGCCTACGGGAGTATCTGTTCGCGCCCCCCGCACGCAGCCGAAAGGCTGCCCCGACACCGCTGGCGGGCGGGCGGGCGGTCCGGCCGTCGACCTGGCCGGACGCCGCGTGAGCGCGGACGCCGACCAGGCACTCGCCGGCCATCTCGACCCCTCCGTGCTGCAGCTGCCCGCCCGGCTGCGAACCTCGCGATCGGAGGTGCTCGACCTGTCCCGCAACGAGCTCGTCCATCCCCGCCTCCCCGATCTGCTG
>CAYVJO010000203.1:2668-5835 GCA_964451735.1 uncultured Hyphomicrobiaceae bacterium
TGGCACCGCTGATCACCACGGCAGGGGGGCCGGCGGCGGCCCGGTATCCCTCGCCCCGGGCCGCGGTCGAGCGGGTCGCCGATCTTCTGGGTCGCCGGCCGGACGAGGTCACCCTCTTCCCCGGCTCCGACGACGCCATCGGCGTCGTCGTGGATGCACTCACCCGGACCCGGCCCTATCTGCTGCTGCAGGACCCGACCTACCCCGCCTACCGCCACCATGCCGGCCTCCGCCACGCGACGGTCTGGCCGTGGCTGCCCCGCCCTCACCGGTTCCGGTTCGACATCGCCGACGCCGTCCGGGCGATGACGGCGGTGCCACCGTGTCTCGTGGTGTCGACCGACCCGCACGGCGTCCTGGGCAGTCGACTCGCCGAGGACGACGTGGCAGCGTTGCGGACCGCCGCGCGGCGGCACGGTCACCTCCTCATGGTCGACGAGTGCTACCGCGCCTTCGCCGGAAGCGGCCTCGCCGCCGGGGCCCTCCGGCACCCCCAGTTCGCGGTGATCGGCTCCTTCTCCAAGGGTTTCGGTCTGGCCGGGCTCCGGATCGGCTATGTCGCCGGGGACCCGGCACTCGTCGACTACCTCCAACGATGGCGGCGCTCCGGCGCCGTCTCGGGAGTTGCGCTCCACGTGCTGACCGCCCTCACCGACCAACACCTCTCGATCCTGGCTGAGCTGCGGGAGGAGGTGCTGGCCGGCCGGGACAGGCTCGCCGCGCGACTGCGCGAGGTCGCACCGAGCTGGACCCCGCTGCCATCGGCCACGAACTTCCTCACCGTCGACACCGGGACTCCCGAGGCCGCGGAGGCGTTGACCCGCGCGCTCGCCGAGGCCGGCGTCCTCGTCCGGCGTCACGCCGAGCGGGGACTGACGGCATCCCTGGTGCAGGTCACCGCGGCCCCCGACGAGTTGCTACGGCCGGTGGCCGAGATCGCGGCCGCCGTCGCACGGGTGACCGACATCTCCCCTCGTCGGGCCGCTGACGGGGCCGCGGCCGCCCATACCCCGGCAGCGGCCCGTCGACCTGGGAGGCGAGCTCGGCCGGCGCCTCAGTAACCCTCCGTTCCCGGAGCGGACATCCGCCGTTCGCCCTTTGGTCATCCCGCTGTCACCGGGACTCTGGACCCGGCGGCCACCATGTGATCCGTGACTCGGCTGCAGGCCCGCTCCTGGCTTGGGGTCCTAAGCGACCTCCACCTCGCTCCTCCCGGCACCCCTGACGGTCACTGGAACGGCGTCCAGCCGCTGGGCAGGTCCCGTGATCTCGCGGCACTCGCACTCGGCGTGCTGGACGCGCACGCGGTGGAGGGGCTGCTGCTACTGGGGGATCTCACGGACCGCGGTGACAGCGGTGAACTAGTCGCCCTGCTCCGCGCCCTGCGCCGCACAGGCCGCCTCGCTCGGGTGGTCCACGGGAACCACGACCTGGTGGCCGGTCCGGATCCGTTGCGGGCCGCTCTCGCCGAGGAGGGCGGACCTGCTCTGCGAGCAGCGACGGCCGAGGGCGAGCGAGTCGGCGCGATCTGGGTGGCCGGCGGATGCGCGAGCAGCGACGACGAGGGCTGGACCTGCGCGGAGCGCACGCTCCCGGATACTGACGCGTGGCCCGCTGACGGCACCGTCGTGTGGCTGTCCCACCACCCGGTGCTCGACGCAGGACCACTGCTCGCCGAGGCGGGACTGCCCCACCCGGGTGACCTTACGAACCGGGCCGAGGTGGCCGAACGGCTGCTGGCGCGGACCGCGCCAACGATCGTGCTGTGCGGTCACCTCCACGCCCGGACCACCGTCGCGGAAGGCCACGTGCTGCAGCTGGGGCACGCGTCGCTCATCGAGCCGCCCCACGAGGTGACGCTGCTGGCGGTGGGCCGGGACAGGATCGGCCCGTGGGTGCAGCGGCGAGCCCTCGGGATGGAACCGGGCGTCGCGCCTGCGGCACCCGACGGGTCGGGCACGACCGAGCGATGGCTCTTCCACGGTGAGCGATGGAATGCGACGACACCGGAGGACGAGGGATGAGAGTGCTCGTCACCGGCCACGTCGTCGGGCAGCGGGCGGTGGACGAGCTGTCGGCCGCCCTTCCCGGGCTTCGCCGGGACCACGCTCTCGACCTCGTCCTGGTCAACGGTGACAACTGCGCGATCACCGGCCAGTCGCCGTTCACGGGAAGCGGGATGACCGCCACCCAGCGCGAGCGGTTGCTCGCCTCGGGGGCCGACCTCCTGCTGACCGGCACACATGTGTGGGACGGGGGGCACGGGCCGGAGACCGCCCGCCACGGTCGGGTGCTCCGCATCCACAACCTCGACAACCACGAGACCCCCGGCCGCGGCGTGGTCACGATAGACGTCGCGGGGGAGCAGGTGACCGTCGTCCAGCTCGCCGACGCCTCCGCCCCGGTCCGCCCCGGTGTGTCCGCACCGCCCTACGGGGCGTGGCAGGCCCTGCAACCGCTGCCCGGGGTCCAGCTCGTGCACCTGCTCGGATCCCCGTACGCGGTGAGCGTCTTCGGTCACGCGGTGGCCGGTCGATGCGCGGCCGTCGTCGGTAGCCTCAGCCACGTCGCCACCCGTGATCTCCGGCTGATCGCCGGCGGGACAGCGCTCGTCGAGGACGTCGGCTACGTCGGTCCGTCCGGCGGCATCGGCGGATTCGACCCCGAGCACTTCGTCGCGACGCTCTCAGGCCGGGACGCCGCTGACCTCCCACCGTACCGCCTCATGGCCGGACCGACGAGGATCTCCGCCGTCGTCGTCGAGACCCAGGGCGGCAGCGCCACCGGGATCGAGTGGCTGACGTCCTCCCGCGAAGCCCTGGGGCCGACTGCCGACGGACTGCTCACGGCCCGCGCCTCAGCAGGTCAGCGTACGAGCCGCTGACACCGTCCTCGGGCCGCAGACCAAGGTGCAGCAGGAGTTCACGATGCGCGGGTCCGGGGTCCGCGACCGCCGTCACCGGAGTCTCGACCTCCACGAACGACCCGAGGGTCGAGACGTCGTCGAGATGCACGCGGGAGGCGGCCGCCCACCAGATCTCGCGCCGCTTGCGAACCACTGCGCTGACCCGGAGCACGGCGGTCAGCGCGTCCCGCACGGCCGCCGCGTCGGGCAGCGGGGCGACGACATAGGAGCAGGCCCGGACCCCGCCGCCCGGGTCACGTCG
>CAYVJO010000204.1:0-3497 GCA_964451735.1 uncultured Hyphomicrobiaceae bacterium
CATGCAGCGCGTGAAGAGCTGTGTGCTTTAAGGTTTTCTGACTAGGAATCTGCTCGGTCGCCGCCATGTCATATCCGCGAAAGTTAGAGCTATTGCCCGTTTTACCGGACAGCTAGCCCCCTCTGTCGCGCGACCTGAGAGAATTCACCTTCTCGCTGATGAAAACGATAAGGCTTACCCCGTGGGTGAGATCCGGTAATTCGTTCCGGAGCTTCTTTCCAGAGTGCCGTCCGCTAGCGGTCCTTTTGCCTGAGAGGTTCCGGGGCGGTTGCTCCTTCGGCGCCGGCTAAGCCGATCTCTTCCGCTAGCGTCATACGGCTGAATTCCATACATAACGGAAAGGCACGCTGCTGGCAATCCACTCGGGTCGCTTGTCAAGACTTACTGACAGTAACGATTGGGCGGCCTTAACTGTTTCCGGTGAGATCAAGCCTTCTCAACTTGCTCCAGAAGCCGAGCGGTCGAAGCCGATGTAGATCCGGTAACTCTTAGGAGAAGTGCCTTGTGCTAATGGCAAATCGATGTCTCTAACTTCGGAAAAATAGCCTGTCGTCGAACCGGCTGGAACATTGACGACCACGCGCACGGTTTCGGTATTGAGCGTGCCTTTGGTTCCTTCGACGACCATGAGTTTCGCTGGGAGCGTGATCGAGCCTGGCTTGCCTTTCGGCCCAAGCAGAACGCGGCCGGAAAAGCCGTATTTCATGGCAAGCCCATTCGCAGATGGGCTGCACTCACGTGCCGTGTCGGTAATCTCGCCGCGATGCATAACCGAAAGGGTGTCGCCATCAAGGCCCGGCGCATGGAAGGTAATCGTTCTATCGCCTGAGGAAACATCGAAACTTGGACAGCCAATGCTACCGGCGGTCAGTGCGCCTGCGTCAGCCTGCCCGGCCTGATTTCCAGCCAGAACGCTCGCTGTCGCCGTAGGCGCTTCCGCGGCCGCAGGCTTTTCATCCTCATCGCCACCGAAAAGACCATTCTGAAATGGCGCAGTCAGCTGGGACACGCCACAAGCAGCAAGGGCCATGCACAAGCAGGTCAACGCAGCAATTCGCGATAGCGACCGGCTGGCGGCCGCCCAATATGTCCGATCCACTTTGCCCCTCGTCATGTCGTCCGGATCAACGCTTTGATTATGGATGTTGCCTAGCGCTGGATTGCGGATAGTGTGTGACGGTAATGCTGTTTCAACAAGCCGAATTTTGCTAAAAACGCGTTCGCAAGAGTGTCTGTATCTCATTGGCCTATCGATAAAATGAATCTTCCGTTTTATATTGCGGTCATTCGTAGGCAATTTGCCGGACCTCACAGGCCAGCTTTCACAACGGGGTTTTGCTCCTTATGACGCTCATTCAAGAGTCACCAAAAACCGCCGAGATTTTGGCCACGAAGCCGCCCCTAACCGTGCTGCTCGCTGCGCCGCGCGGTTTTTGCGCAGGTGTTGACCGTGCCATACAAATTGTAGAACTGGCTTTGCAACGATTTGGCGCGCCTGTCTATGTCCGGCACGAAATTGTTCACAACCGGACGGTGGTGGAGGACCTGAAAGCCAAGGGGGCAATTTTCGTCGAGGAGCTCGACGAAATTCCAGATACCGGCGCGCCAGTCGTGTTTTCCGCGCATGGCGTGCCGAAATCGGTGCCGGAAAACGCAGCGCGCCGCAATATGTTTCATTTGGACGCAACCTGCCCGCTTGTGTCGAAAGTGCATGTCCAGGTCGAGCAGCAATTCGAGCGTGGCCTAGAGATCCTGCTCATCGGTCATGCGGGCCACCCGGAGGTCGTGGGCACAATGGGTCAACTCCCATCCGGGGCGATCGCTCTCATCGAGACCATCGAGGACGCCGAAAGCTTCATGCCTCGCGATCCCGAGCGTCTTGCTTATGTGACACAAACAACACTGTCCGTGGACGATACGCGCGAAATCGTCGAAACGTTGCAAAAGCGCTTTCCCACAATTGTCGGGCCGCGCAAGAATGATATCTGTTACGCCACGTCGAACCGGCAGGACGCCGTCAAAGTCATCGCGCCTCGCGCCGATGCGCTTGTGGTCGTTGGCGCGCCCAATAGCTCGAATTCGATGCGCCTTGTAGAAGTCGCGAGGAAGGCAGGCTGTGAAAAAGCAATGCTCGTACAGACGGTTCGCGATCTTCCCTGGGAAGCGATTCTCGGTTCGCGCACGATTGGACTGACGGCGGGAGCCTCCGCACCGGAGCACCTCGTTCAGGAGATCGTGGCCGCATTGCGGGAGAAGTACGACGTAACGGTGGAACTCGTCACGACTGCGACAGAGGATGTCATCTTCAAGCTTCCCAAAGCGCTCCAAAACAACGCCGCGTGAGACTTCATGGCCGTCTATACGGATGTATCCGGCGAAGACCTGACGGCTTTTCTAGCCAGGTATGACGCAGGGGAGCTGATTTCTGTAAAAGGGATCGCCGAGGGCGTTGAAAACAGCAACTACCTGGTCACGACAAGCAAGGGTCCGTTCATCCTTACGCTTTACGAAAAGCGCGTCGAACCGACTGACCTGCCGTTTTTTCTCGGCCTGATGGAGCATCTCGCCGATCGGGCTATTCCTTGCCCGACGCCGATCCGGGATCTCCGCGGAGAAGCGCTGCAAACGCTTGCGGACCGGCCAGCCGCGCTCATCAGTTTTCTGAGCGGCTATGCCGTGAGGCGGCCCAGCGTCGAGCAATGCGCCCGGCTCGGGCAGGCGCTGGCGGCGCTTCACCTGGCCGGCGCCAGTTTCGGCGCACGCCGGGATAATGCGCTATCAGTTCAAGGTTGGCGGCGATTGGCGAACCAGATAGGCGGACGCGCGGATGACATCTCCGAGGGGCTGGCCAGCGAGATCGCGCGTGAGGCGGATTGTCTGGAGACCGATTGGCCCTCCGGATTGCCCGCTGGCGTCATTCACGCCGATCTGTTTCCTGATAATGTCTTTTTTCTCGAAGACAAGATCTCCGGACTGATCGACTTTTATTTCGCCTGCAACGATCTTTTCGCCTACGACCTGGCAATCTGCCTGAACGCTTGGTGTTTCGAGGAACCAAACGCCATCAACGTCACCAAGGCACGCAGGCTTTTGCGGGGTTATCACGAAACGCGCCCGCTCGAAAGCGAGGAAATCGAAGCCTTGCCAATCCTGGCGCGCGGCTCGGCGCTCCGATTTCTTCTAACCCGGCTTTACGACTGGTTTCATACCGACGAAAACGCACTGGTGAGACCGAAAGACCCGCTGGAATACCGGCGCAAGCTGCGGTTCCATCAACAGGTGAAATCGGCAAAGGACTATGGGTTGTGAACAACATGGCAGGCAAGGACGGCAAACCCGTCATCATCTATAGCGACGGAGCCTGTTCAGGCAATCCTGGTCCCGGCGGCTGGGGGGCAGTGTTGATTTATGGCGATACGCGCATGGAGCTGAGCGGCGGAGAGCCGCAAACCACCAACAACCGGATGGAGTTGCGCGCAGCGCTTGAAGCGCTGAAT
>CAYVJO010000204.1:3507-5831 GCA_964451735.1 uncultured Hyphomicrobiaceae bacterium
AATATTTGCGCAAGGGCATCACCGAATGGATTGCGAAATGGAAACGCAATGGCTGGAAAACGGCGGATAAAAAATCCGTCAAGAATGCCGATCTTTGGGAAGCACTCGATAAAGCCGCGAGCGGCCACACGGTCGAATGGCGCTGGGTCAAGGGTCATGCAGGCGAAGTTGAGAACGAGCGTGCCGACGAGCTGGCCCGCGCAGGCATGGCTCCGTTTAAGACGTGACGCCTGCGCGTCAGCCGGATTTCTCTGCGCCCCAGTAGGTCGCCTCGATCTTGTTACCATCGGGGTCTCGGACGAAACAGCCATGATAAGGCTCGCCATATTCAGGCCGCGGGCCGGGAGCACCATCCGACGTGCCGCCCGCTTCTAGAGCAGCGTCATAAAATGCCATAACCTGATCTTGGGAGGCGGCCGCAAACGCGACATGTACGCCATTCCCAGGAGCGGCCTTTCCGCCATCAAAGGGGTTTTGTATCCAGAATTCCGGAAATATCTTCCCATAGGCAATTGCGAAGCCTTCATGTTCCATGATGCGCTTGCTACCAAGGGTTGCTAGAACCTTGTCGTAGAAGGCTGCTGCGCGCGCGACATCGTTCACGCCGACCGAAACATGGCTGATGATGCTCGGATTATCATCCATCGGAACCTCCATCCCGGTTTGGCGGCTGAGCACACAAAACCAAATGCTACTTTCGTTGAAAGCGCATATGCGCTGACATGTTCACATCATTCAACATATACGACGCATGATATCTAATCGTACGCCTTGACGGCGCCAGCATCGATCAGGAAATCGCGCATAGTGTAGCTGCGCTCGGACGATTTTCCTTGAGACCCCGTCAGAACGGATTCGCTTCCCCGGATGTAGGGCTTGAAATCGAGCCCTTTCCCGGTTTTTTCGCGATAATGCTCAATAAGCCCGGTGAGCACTTCCCCGACGATAGCGGCTCCGACCGGACCGAGACGGTGTCCGCCAGCGCTTTCATAACCATAGCGTTCAGTCGCCCTCCCAAAGCGTTTATAAGGTGTCCGGGTGGACGCAGGCCGGAAGAGCCGATCGTCATACTCGCCGCTGACTTCGCGACGGTCATAGGCATCGCCCGGTGTAATGCGCAGATGCGTCGGCGTGCCAAAGACGCTAGCTTCTTGCAGGATGTAATACCAGAGCGGCGTTTCGCCATCGCCGAGAAAATAGGCGGTACGTTCGTCGGGCGGCAGAAGATAGACGCGCCACAGCGCTCCGTCATGGCCTCGCCCATAGGACTTACCGCCCTTGCCAAGAAGGCCGCGCGCCTCAAGCGCAGGAAGCACGATCCTGGCCACCTGCTGTCCAGACGGCAATAGCTGCGTTTTGCTGCGCGCCAGATTGCGGGCGGCGAGCGAGCCGACATCATTCCTCTCAACAGCGCGGGAAATATTCAGTTGGTGCAGGCTTTTCACGATTGCAGGGTCCAAAAGCCGGGCATGGTTGAAGCCATGAGGCCGTTTCCGATCAATTTCGAAGAAATAACGCCAGTCAATCATATGCTCCGGCGTAACCGGCTCGAACGCCCTGGGTCCGCCTCCTCGCCCATCCGACAGCAGATTGACTTCGACGCCATCGCGCAACGTGTAGATCTCGCGTACCTGGCTATGGCCGTAACGGAAGGCAGCAACGGCGAACTCCACTGGTATCCCGATTTCGATCAGACGCCCGTGATCATCACGAAAACCGTCCGGATGATAGAAATCGCGCCCCGATTTCAGAAGGCTTGCTGTGTGCCTCGGACCGATCACGCGAGGCAGAAAGTCTTCGGTGATCAGGCGATGATAATAGTGGATCACATGATCTTGCGCTGCACCGAAGATTTTTGCCCTCACTTCATCGGGCAACGCTTCGGCCAGCTCATGCGTGTCGCAATGCGACCGGCTCTTGCAAAAGCGTCTCCGGTCATGCCCGAATTCCTGTTCGACAAGAATGTCCGCAGTACGATTGTGGAAGGCGACGAAGGCCGCGTGAAGCTGGGCGATAATGGTATTCTCGTCATTACGGGGATCGCCGAGCAGGGCGACTGCTTCCCCGCCTGAGGGACCGTAATAATAGGACGCCTTGGTGCGAAACAGATCATGGCGCGCTCCGTAATCGCTTTCGGAAATGGCATGCCCAATCCGTATATATGGCAGGCGGTACAGATGAGGCGTGCGCTTTGGGCCGCCACCATAGACGCTGTCCAGGTCGAGATCGGGCGTGCGGTCATTGAGCAATTCGAAATCGCCCTTGATCTTGCGTCCGAGGTCAGTCGTCGTGTCGAGGGTCAGATCGTGATCGATGAACTGGCC
>CAYVJO010000205.1:0-315 GCA_964451735.1 uncultured Hyphomicrobiaceae bacterium
TGGGAAAAGCAGGCAAAGCGCTCAAGCAGGTTTTAGAGGATTACAGCATCAGCCAATTTGCGCTGGCGGTGGCTATGGATGTGGAGCGCAACAACGTCTACCGCTGGGTCAACGAAAAGCGTGACCCAACAGCTGAAACGGTGGTGGAGATTGTGAGAGCACTCAAAATCCTCAATCCTGAAGCTGCAAAAGCCTTGATCGAGAGCTACCTACTTAACGAAATTTCGTAAGGCTGACAGTGCCGAACCTACTTTACTTTAAATGGTCAACACTAAATTTATATTTCTCAAAAAATTTTGTGTGTTCTCCTTAGTT
>CAYVJO010000205.1:325-5789 GCA_964451735.1 uncultured Hyphomicrobiaceae bacterium
TACCCATCACTGATGATATCAATCTATTATTGAGCTTGGCTTAAAGAATCTAAGAGACGATTTAAATCAAAATCTAAGCGCCTATTATCGCCACCTCTAGAAATAGAAAAAATAATATTTTTATCTGTACTTACAAGCCACCCCAAAATATCCATAGATCTAGGCGAAAGTCTCAAATAAGCTTTTGAAAGTCTAGTCGCATCAACTCGCTCAAAATCGAGGTTTACTAAGCGCAAAGCATGAAAATTAGGTACTCCTGAGTCAATCAAATAAGCTAAGGAAAGGATTTCATCCGTATAGGAGGTGATATTACGTTGCTGGCACTCTTCTCGAACCAGTTCGTGCATAGCATAAAGTCCCCATGGGAGAAGATATTGAATTCGAGAATAAATTACAGATATTAAGTTCTCTAGTTTTTCGTTAAATTTGGCTTGAGACTTTACAGTGGTTAAAGGTACTCCTTCTAGCCAGTTAACTATTACGCTTGAGTAGAAGCCTCCTAGTTTTGGTCCTTCTAACTCAGCCATACGTGCAGCTACTGGCCCCACAATAAAAGGAACTTGATCGATATTGACAGTGCCGCCATACATGAGACTCTGACACCTTTCAAGCTGCCAGTCCTGCATACCCTTAACATATTCTCTAAGTTCCACAAGAGTCTCTAGAGATAACCCAAGCTCAGCAACCATTTCCTGAGAGGGAGCATTCGGAGCAGCTAAAAAATTATTGACTAAATTAAGCTGCCTGTCCAGTATTTTTACTGCTGTTTCTCTATCTTTCTGACTGAGATATCTTGCAGCGAAAGTACTATCAAGCATATCTTCAACTCTTGGCAGCAAGTTTGAGGCTTTAGCATGAATAATCCCAACTCTTAGTAAGTTGACAGTACCTCTTGCTCTTTTAGAAAGATTTTCAGGAATAGATACCTTTGAAAGATCTTCAAGTGTTAGATCTCCAGATTCAATCTGACCTGACAATTCAGATAAACTATCAGCGAGCGCACTTCCAACTGGCTGTACTCCGTTAAGACTTGAATCCAGATAGTTTTCAATGACAGCGTTAATTCGTTCAAGTCCTAAACTAGGCTCAAATAAAATAGCTTGTCCTTCTCGATCAGAACCAGGTCGTCCTGCCCTTCCTGCAATATTCCAGAATGAACGAGGTGTAACTGGACTGTATCTTGTAGGTTTTCCTTTCTCTGGTGGTTCTCGAAGAGCAAGTGATTGTATGATAACAGTCGAGAATGGAAAGTTTACCCCTTCTGCAAGAGTAGTCGTAGCAAAAACATATTTTACTAAACCTTTTCTTATTGCCTCTTCTACAGATACTCTTACCCGTGGCGGCAATCCAGCATGATGATAAGCAACCTGATACTGTAGTAGCTCGCGCATGGGAACAGTTGAATACATCTCTCTTTCCAATCGAGAGTCAAGGCGTTGTATTTCATCAAGGGCTAAGTCTTCGCGAGAAAGGGTTGTTAAAGTACCCTGTTCGATTAGATAGTCTTTCATTTTCTGAGCTAAGGTTTCAGTCGTCCCCTTGCCTTTTGCAACGATCAGAACCGGGCCTGCATTTGCTACAGCACATATAAGTTGTAATAACTTTTTATCTTGAGTTTTTTCGACAGGTGATTCCACAGCTAAGATAGAAGTCTCATCAGCAAAATCTATCCAACCCTCATTTTGCCTACCATTTTTTCGTATTCGATATACTCCTGCTCTCATCCTAGTTGATCTATGATCAACAGCCACGCTTCCTGGTTGATTTCCTAGCCAACTAGCAAAATCAAGAATATTAGGTGCGACGGCAGAGAGAAAAACAACTCTAGAATCTTTCCGAAATAGTTTTCGAATTCTCCATAGATAAAGCTCCAGCAATACGCCCCTAGTACCGGCTTCTATATGATGAGCTTCATCAACAATAATGAGGCTAGAAGATTCTACGAAATCGGAACTAATTCTTAGTAAAAGATCAGCCTTTTCAGGAGTCAGAACAGCAACTGAGCAAGCCGAAATTTTTTCATTCTCTTCTGGATCGAGGCTTATTATTTGCGGAGTGACTTTAATAACTTGATAATCAAGGCTAGACAACGTTTTATTGAGATCTAACCATACTTCATTAACAAGGGCTTTGGTAGGTACTATATATAAAATCTTTGTACTAGGATCTTCCTTGAGCGTTTGAGTTATCAAAAGCCTGGTCAAGAAAGTCTTTCCTGAACCGGTAGGTGCTGCGAAACCCCAGCTATCGAAATCTCTATTAAGAAGACCACCGTTCAGAGCGGATACCTGCGCTCTCCATAGTTCAGCAGGAAACTTTATCTTTTCCAGCTCTTCGAACAAAGCATCCGAAACATTATTTCTTGTTGCATAACTAATGCGTTTTCTTATTACTGCCTCAAAGGCTTTTAACTCTGAAGCATTCATTGAAAGCTGGATATGTTTTGCAAGTTCAGCTAAGGAAGTTGACGCAAAAGCTGTAGGAGCATCGGAAATTCCTTGTTCAAAACGCGCTAAGGCAATAGAGTCATGGCTTAGAACATCAAATATTTCTGCGGAATTGGATTGAGCACTCAAAATCAAATCTTCTATTTCTTGTCTTTCAAAACCCAAGCATCTAAATAAGCTTCGACGAAAGAACATATCATCCAGTGGGCCAGAAAAGTCCTCAGTCTCCAATACTGCACTAGTTAATGCCGGCATCTCTGCCAGCTCATACAGAAGTGCAGCACGCATCCGCATTTTAGATCTCAGTTTTTCAGAAAGGCTAGATGCTAAAGAAAGTAATTCTGCCATTTCTCCTGCAATCCGACAAATAGATATTCCATCATCATTTTGCCAGAATGGAGAGCTAGATAAAACCCCTTCTATAAAATGGCTTAATCTTTTGACTTCTCCATTTACTTGAGGAATAGATTGTTCAAATCTATATTTTAATAAGGATTTTTTGACCCAGCTGTAGTCAAGAACGAAATCAGCTTTTTCGACTACACTATTCATCTCTTCTACTGAAAACATGCGGCATTCCTCAAGTTCTCCAGTTTTATGTACACTGAGTCGGCCATATCTTTAAATGTTTCAACTCCGATCACATCTACGTCAAAAGGCGTAGAGTTTCTCCGGCTAGCAAGGACTCTCAACTCTGAATCATGAGTTGTTGTACTATCTATTACTGTAATTCCAGCAACACGAATTTTCGCTCCAGAGTAAGGTTCTAGAGCTTTTCTGACACGCTCTTTATCTTCTACAGGAAGATTATTTATATTATCGCGAGCAGTAGTTAAGTCATATTTACTATCATCTTCTGAGTATTTGTTTACGGAGGCAAAGAGTGATGGAAAACAAGATGCTGCATGTCCAACAGGCTCCCCATTCAATGATATTTTTGGACTGGATTTTACTTCTCCAAAAACTATATCAATCGGATCGCGAGTTGGATCATAGAGAACTAAATCCATTTTATAAGCATTAGAATTTTCGGATGTAAGCAAAGAAAGTTTACTATAAATTCTGCGAAGTCCCATAACCTCTTCGGCAAAGATAGTTGCTAAAATTTCACCAAAGTGAGATTCGCGAAAGCTTTCACTTTTCGGCATTCTCCTAAGGGTGTCAGCTATGGAACTACCAAAATAACCAAGATTAATGTCATTTATTATCTTATCGGGATTTCGATAAAAGAACGGTGCTTTTTCGCATATAAAATTATCTAAAGAAATTGGTGATTCAGAGCTTGATCTCATTAACTCTGAACAGTAGACTGTGCGCAGTACATCTCCATCACAAGTAAATTTTGCTCTGTTTAATTTCACTAAATGTGTTAACGGGCTCGACACTACAATTCCTCAGTAATTTATTAAATATTTTGCTGTTTATCCATAGTCTTTACGCAATTTTCTATTTTTTCTGTGCCAATGAAACCCCTCCAGACTTGGCATAAACTCTCGTTCTCTCGGAAGTCCGATCGCCTCTTCTCTAAATGCCATCATCTTTCGACTCTCCACCGCAGCTTCCTCCGTAAACCTATCCCACGGAGTCAAAATTCGGTAGTCATCATCAACCCCAACCAGCCGCGGTCAAAGGCCCAGTGGTGGTTTTTACAGAGGGACAGCCCATTCACAAAGCGATCATCCCGAAACTCCGCGAACGGCTGAATGTGTGCTCCATCCACCATATTCACCCCATCCCACCCCACCACCCGCACCTTGCAAAACGCGCAGCGCTGGTCATACAGCTTCACCACATTCCGCCGAAACGCCGCATTGCGAACAAAAATCCTGTCCTCATCCCGCAGATCCTCCACATTGTAGGTTGCCCCGCCCGAGTCAAACAGCGATCGCTGCACCGCTTCAAACTCTTCATACTTAAATAACTCCGCAATCTCGCCCCCCCGATCCGGAAACCACGCATGAACCAAAATCGTGGTCAGCTCCGTGCGGCTCGGGGGGTTTTGCAGCAGCGCAAACAATTCCCCATCCAGGTAGGCATACTTCACCGCTGATCGCAGCGTTGGCAGCGATCGAACTTTCACCTTCGCCTGTATCGCCGCCTCAAAGCCAGGGTTCGGCATCAGGTGCCAAAACTTGTCCCCCGTCAAGTGAAAAAATGGCAGGGCAATATTTGAGTGGTGGTCGCTGGCCACAAACTGATGCCAAAACTTGAGAAAATTTGCCGTCAGTTCCGGTGACAGGTAAATCTCATTCCCGGTAATCAACTCCTTCTCAAACAGATCCAGCACCGTGAGCAGCAGGATCGGCTTGTGGGGCGCAACACCACGGGCTTTGTCTACTCGCAAGTTGGCAAACTTTTTGACGTAGTAAGGTAAATCCTTGGTCACAGCCCTCAACATTGAGAATCAGGCTTCGGTCAGCCTATCCATATACATGGCGTATGCCTCTCTAAAGTAGCCCGGCGGGTCTTGAAATTCATCGGTTAGTGAAATTTCCTTAACTCCCACCAACTGTCCAGAAAACCAGCGATTCACCAAAACTGCTTGAAGGCTATCGCGGCTGGGAGCATCTTGCCAGAAGTCGAACAGGTATTCATCCACGTAGGCATAGGCGATTGCCTCCTTCACCTCCGCCATCGTCTTCAGTTTGATTTTACCGCCAGCACTGTTTCAAACTCTGGCCGGGGCACCAGATGCCAAAACTTGCCGCTTTTCATGTGAAGTATGGCCGCGAAATATCTGGGTTGTGGCTAGCCGGTCCCAGATAGCTCCAGTACTTAGAAACTCGAGTATGGGCAAGGCAGCCGGGGAAGGTTGGTAGTTTATTACGTAATGTTCACAAACTGAAATGGGGAGATGATGGGTTCCCCCGCTTCAATGCCTATTTTCTTCAACTAACCCCGGTTGCCTTCTCCTGATCAATCCCGTTAGGTCTCTGTCCAGAGCAGTCGCAGCTTTTGGCTAAAGATTCCCCGCTCAATACGTCGCTGCATTTGACAGGCCAACAACTGGTTTCGCT
>CAYVJO010000206.1:0-5775 GCA_964451735.1 uncultured Hyphomicrobiaceae bacterium
TACATTCAGCGAAATTCCGCTCGAAGATAAATTCGGCGCCTCATGGGTGGATACGGCCGAGCTTTTGAGAAGAACGCGCCAATCCGCCGAGCGGCTCGGGCTGACGTTCCATGTCGGCTCGCAAGCCATGCAGCCAGCCGCTTTCGGTCACGCCCTGAGATCGGCCTCTCAGCACATCGTCCAGGCAGGAGTCGTGGTAGACGTGATCGATGTTGGTGGCGGGTTCCCGAGCGTCTATCCGGGCCTCGAACCGCCGGCGCTGTCGGCTTACATGGACGAGATCCGCGAGGCTTTCGATCATATCGCCGTCGGCTTGCACTGCGAGCTTTGGGCCGAGCCTGGACGGGCGCTGGTTGCCGAGGCAGAAGCGGTCATTGTCCGCGTCGATGCGCGCAAAGGCGATACGCTCTACATCAATGACGGTGCGTTCGGAGTGCTCTACGACGCCGCCCATCTGCAATTCGTGTTTCCCGCCCGCCGCGTCGAGACAGGCGGCATGGATAGAAAACCGCTGGCGCCTTTTGCATTTTACGGTCCGACTTGCGACAGCGTGGACCATATGCGCGGTCCGTTCTATCTGCCCGCCGACATGGCCGAGGGCGATTATATCGAGATCGGCAATCTGGGCGCGTATGGGCGCGTGATGGCAACGCGCTTCAATGGTTTTGGCCATTATGAAGAGGCGGTTCTTGAGGATGAGCCAATCATGACCGCCTATGACGAAATGGACGCCAGGACAGGTACATTTGCCGGATCGTGAACCAGGATTTACGATCACCTTCCAGGCGGATTCTATCCGATATGATGAACCATAACACCTTTGAACCGTGCCGGGGTGGAGATAGGGAATGACCGAGCTTCTTCGCTACCGCCCTTCGGAGCGGGGCTTTTTGGGGCTTCCCGCGGGCGATGCCGGCGAACCGCAAAATGCGCGGGCCGTGATCATCCCCTTCGGCCTTGAGGCCAGCGTATCTTATGGCGGTGGAACGGCGGTGGGGCCGGAGGCGATCATCGCCGCATCGCCCAATCTTGAATTCTTCGACGAGGAGCTATGGTGCGAGCCTTTCCGGCAATTCGGCATAGCGACGCTGGATGCGCCCCATCCCGCAAGCGCCGTCGAGACCGCTCTGGAACAGCTTGAAGCTCTTGTCGAAAGCGTCGTCGCCCAAGATAAATTTCCTCTCGTTCTGGGCGGAGAACATTCACTTACCGCTGGAGCGATCCGGCCTTTGGCACGGCGGTATCCCGGTCTCGTGGTGTTACAATTCGACGCGCATTCCGACCTTCGCGATGGCTATCTCGGCGAGCGTTATTCCCATGCCGCGGTCATGAGGCGCGTGCTCGACGATCCCGATATCGCGCTGGTTTCGGTCGGCATCAGGGCGACGGACATCTCCGAAGTTCCGTTCATTGAGCAAAATACCGGGCGGATCTCAATTCACTGGGCCAAGGACCGGCGGCGCTGGTCGGTGGACGATATCGTCGCGCCTCTGCGCGGGCGCCCCGTTTACATTACCTTCGATGTCGATGGTTTCGACTCCAGCTTGATGCCTGCGACAGGCACGCCGGAGCCGGGCGGATTTTTCTTCCACGAGGCTAGCGAGATCCTCAAGGCGGCGAGCGAAGCCGGAACGATCGTTGGCGCGGATATTGTCGAGCTTGCACCGATCGATGCGTTGCCCGCTTGCAATTTCACCGCCGCCAAGCTTGCCTACAAGCTCCTGGGCTACGCGCTGGCGAAAAAACCGAGCCGCGCATGAAGGCTTTCCGTATGTGCGCCTGAACGCGGCGGCGTATGGGCATCATTGCGCGACCAGGCCCAATAGTCGCCCTCCACACCCGGCCATCTTATCGTGTCTTAACGCCGCAAGGCCTTATCAGGCGTGATTTCATAAGTGTATATGGAGGGCATATGCAACGCGAGTGACTTTGACTGGCTGATGGAGAAGCAGCATAAAGACCCGCAACATCATCCTCGTTCTCGGGGATCAGCTTTACCCCACTATCGCCAGCCTGCGCGGCGCCGATCCGGAACGCGATCTGGTCCTTATGGCGGAGGTACAGGAAGAAGCTACCTATGTCCGCCATCACAAGAAGAAGATCGCTTTCCTTTTCTCGGCCATGCGGCATTTCGCGGATGAATTGAGCGGACTTGGCTGGCACGTCGATTACCGGCGGCTCGATGAGAATGACAATCGCGGCAGCTTCACCGGCGAGGTCGAACGCGCGGTCTCAGCTTATGCGCCAGAGCGGATCATCGTCGCCGAGCCCGGCGAATGGCGCATCCGACAATCGATTGAAGACTGGCAAGACCGGTTCGGCCTGCCGGTGGACATACTGGCAGACGACCGTTTCATCTGTTCCATCGACGAATTCGCGGACTGGGCGAAGGGGCGTAAACAGCTCCGAATGGAGTATTTCTATCGCGAGATGCGCCGCAAGACTGGCCTCCTGATGGACGGCGACAAACCGGAAGGCGGCCGCTGGAACTTCGATCAGGACAATCGCAAACCGGCGAAGTCCGATCTGTTCATGCCGACCCCACTGCGGTGCGAACCCGACGCCATAACGCGGGACGTTCTGGCGCTCGTCGGGGAACGATTTACGGCGCATTTCGGCGATCTGGAACCCTTCTGGTTCGCGGTCACGCGCCGAGATGCAGAGACCGCACGCGATCATTTCATCGCTGAAGCGTTACCGTTCTTCGGCAACTTCCAGGACGCCATGCTGACGGATGAGCGCTTCTTGTTCCATTCCGTCCTCGCCCTTTATCTGAATTGCGGACTGCTCGACCCACTCGATTTGTGCCGCCGCGTCGAGCGCGCCTACCAGCAAGGCAAAGCGCCCTTGAACGCAGCGGAGGGCTTCATCCGCCAGATCATTGGCTGGCGGGACTATGTGCGCGGAATCTATTGGTTGAAGATGCCCGATTATGCGCGGGAGAATTTTTTCGGCCATGAGCGTCCCGTTCCTGATTTCTATTGGACTGGCGAAACGGACATGTCCTGCCTGCGTGCCGCAATCACACAGACCAAGGAGGATGCCTACGCGCACCACATCCAGCGGCTGATGATCACAGGCAATTTCGCCATGCTCGCAGGCGTCGATCCGCATGCGCTGCACGAATGGTATCTGACGGTATACGCCGATGCTTATGAGTGGGTCGAGTTGCCGAACACTCTCGGAATGAGCCAGTTCGGCGATGGCGGCTTGCTGGCTTCGAAGCCCTACGCGGCGAGCGGGGCGTATATCAACCGCATGTCGGATTATTGCAAATCCTGCCTGTACGACGTGAAGCAACGCACAGGATCGCGCGCTTGTCCCTTCAACGCGCTTTACTGGCATTTCCTAGCTGCCTATCGCGATAAACTCGGCGGCAATCCGCGAATGGGTCAGATCTACAAAACGTATGACCGTTTTTCGGACGATGAAAAGCACCGCATTACACAAAGCGCGCAAGTCTTTATATCCTCGCTAAAGGGGTCTCCCGGCTTGACGTGAAGCGCTTCAAGACGGACGAACGCTCCCCATATAAACAGTTGCGTAACTATCCGCTGACCCTTCGCGGATGAGCCCGGGGGGCTTGATCCGGAATGCACTCAAGCAAAGCTAGAGCGTAATCCGCAAAGGTGGAAACCAGTTTTGCGAAAAGATTACGCGAAGACAGATAGTTGGAGTCCCGTTCTGAGTCCATCGGAACGGGCCAGGCTTAGAGCATCGGACCGAAAAGTGCGAAGCGGTTTTCGGATCAATCCGACGCTGGAACCGACAGATAGAGCGCAACGGCCGATACTGGTTAAAAGTCCGGCGGTCTAAAGGATGGATGGGGCATGTACCGGCCGCTTATTCTGATATGGTGACGTCAACCTTTGGCTTCCGATTTAAAGGATTGAAGAGTGTTCTACACCGCCGATCAACCGCATGGATTGCCCTTCGACCCGTTCAAGGCGATCATCGCGCCGCGTCCCATAGGCTGGATTGGGAGTTGCGATGAAGAGGGGCGCGTCAATCTCGCGCCCTATTCGTTTTTTAACGCTGTCGCGAGTCGTCCAAACATGATTGCCTTTTCCAGCGAAGGTTTGAAGGATAGCGCCCGAAACTGCCAGGCTACTAGCCAATTCACGTTCAGCCTTGCCACCTTGCCTCTTGCCCAGAAAATGAATCTGTCCTCCGCCAATCTGGAGTATGGTCGTAATGAGTTCGAATTCGCCGGGCTAACCATGGCGCCATCTAGAACCGTGCGTCCTCCTTTCGTCAGCGAAAGCCCTGCAGCTCTGGAATGCAAGGTCGTGCATTTTATCGAATTGCACGATACCGACAGCAATCCCACCGGCAAATATCTGATCGTCGGACAAGTCCTCGCGACCCACATCAAGGATGAATTCATACACGATGGTCGTTTCGACGCGGTCAAGGCGCAAACAATCGCACGCTGCGGGTATAACGACTATGCCACGCTTGATACGCAGTGGGAGCTTGTCCGGCCAGGATAAGGGCGAGAACGCTGTGAGCAAAGTTAAGAACCGGTTTTACTTCAGCAAATGTGACATGACCTGGGGCCCCATTCCGATGACATGGGAATGGACCAGGCCTCGATAAGAACAGATAGGGGAACGGTCCATGAAGGTGTCTGGTGAGAAACTATTGCGGCTACCGCAAACCAAGGTTTGGGAAGCGTTGAACGATCCCGAGATATTGAGGCAATCCATACCGGGTTGTGAAAGCTTCGAGCAACTCGGCGAAAACCGCTTCCGGGCGACGGTCGCCAGCAAAATCGGTCCTGTCAGCGCGCGTTTTCAAGGTCATGTCGAGCTTTCCGACATCGATCCGCCAAACGGATACACCCTATCTGGAGAAGGGTCCGGCGGCACAGCAGGCAGCGCCCGCGGCAGCGCACGCATTCATCTCGAACCGGCCCCTGAGGGGACCCGGCTCACATGGAATGCCGATGCACAAATTTCGGGCAAGCTTGCACAGATCGGCTCTCGATTGATCGACTCCAGCGTGCAGATGATGGCCGGTCAATTTTTCGACCGATTCGAGCAGCTTCTTGCTGGCGGAAAACCGGCGGGGGAGCCAGTTCCGGCGGGCATATTCCTGCCGTCCTGGTTCAGGATAGCCGCGTGGGCCTTGTTTCTTGCCTTGCTTATCCTCGTCTATTTTCTTGTCGGATAGGCAGTATGCTCGGAATACTCCGAGCGCTTGGAAAGGGTACGAGCCAGATCGGCGATGCTGGAGAGATTGTGACAGGGACGTAATTCGCTGACATGGCGTTCGAGTTCTCTTGCGCCTGCCGCCAAAGGCGCATAGCGGTCGTAGCGGAGCAACGGATTGAGCCAGATCAGCCGCCGCGACGAGGCGCGCAGCCGCCGCGTTGCAACGGAAATGCCTTCCCCCCCGGCCCGGTCAAGCCCATCTGTGAATAGCAGGACGGTGGCGTTCTGGCCAAGCACCCGCCTTGCCCAGATCCGATTAAACGCGGCAAGGCTTTCCCCGATCCGCGTGCCGCCTGACCAGTCCAGCACTTCCCCCGATACCTTCGCGATCGCCGCATCTGGGTCACGATCGCGCAATGAACGCGTGATGTTGGTCAGCCGCGTGCCGAACAAAAAGCAATGGACGCGCTCGCGCGCATTGACCAGCGCGTAAAGGAAATGCAGGAAAAGCCGCGCATATGAGTCCATCGACCCAGAAATGTCGCAGAGGACGACCAGCGGAGGACGCCTCTTGCGCCGCCTCTTGAACATCGGCACGATGGCATCCGCTCCCTGACCG
>CAYVJO010000207.1:0-5743 GCA_964451735.1 uncultured Hyphomicrobiaceae bacterium
CTTCGTCGAGACACAGGATCGCGCGGCGAGGCAAAGCGTCGATCATCTCTTGCACGGTATCGGCCGGGCTCCAGGACCCCATGGGATTGTCGGGATTGGCGAAATAGATCAGAGGCGCTCCGGTTTCCTTCGCCATGTCGATGAGGCCTTCGGGGTCTTCCCTGTCGCTGCGATATGGAACAAGCGCTAAGCGGCCGCCATGACCGGCGACATGGTAATTGAAAGTTGGATAAGCGCCTTCGCTCGTGACGACCGGCGTTCCTTGGCCGATCGTAATGCGCACGAGACACCCGAGCAGGCCATCGATGCCCTCCCCGACCACAATGTTGTCAGGCGAAACGCCATGATGGAGGGCGAGCGCCGTTTTCAGGTCGTAATTTTCCGGATCGCAATATTTCCAGATCTCCGCTGCAGCCTCCCGCATGGCGGCGATTGCCGAGGGGGCAGGGCCGAACACGCTTTCATTCGCGCCAAGACGCGCCCGGAAGGACAAGCTCATACGCCGTTCCTGCGTTTCCGGCCCGACGAACGGAACCGTTTCGGGAAGTGTCATTATGAGAGGCAGAAGCGGCAAGTCGTCCATAGAGCGCGTCCCGCGATAGACCACAAAACCCGATACTCATAGCAGAGATGAGGCGGCGCGGTAAGAAGTCCCGCCCGCTGCGGCGTCATGGCTGTAAAACGATGAATAAAAACAATTCGCATGAAGCGATATAAATGCGAAATATGGAACTGTGCCTACCCCCAGCCCTCTTGATCTCGCAGACGAGGCGCGATGATCAGATTTCAGAATGCGAAAATCGATATATGCCAATTCTTGACGTTCATCCGAAAAGCTCCCCGCCGCCCTCCCAAGCCGAGCCGAACAGTCCTCAATCGGATATCGAAATCGCAAGAAACGCCCAAATGCGCCCGATTGCGGATGTCGCTGCCCGGCTCGACATACCTCAGGAGGCTTTGTATGCTTACGGACGCTACATGGCGAAAATCCAGGACGGGTTTCTTGAGAGTTTGGAAGATCGCCCCGACGGCAAGCTGATCCTTGTCACCGCGATTACGCCAACGCCTGCCGGCGAGGGCAAGACCACCACCACTATTGGCCTTGGCGATGGCCTGGCCCGGCTTGGGGCGCGGGCTGTGACGTGCATCCGCGAACCGAGCCTCGGCCCGTGCTTCGGCATGAAGGGCGGCGCTGCGGGCGGCGGCTACAGTCAGGTCGTTCCGATGGAGGACATCAACCTCCATTTCACTGGCGATTTTCACGCCATCACAAGCGCCCATAATCTGCTTGCCGCGCTTCTCGACAACCACCTTCATTGGGGCAACGCGCTCGGCCTGGATATGAGGCGCATCGTTTGGCGGCGGGTGATGGACATGAACGACCGCGCCTTGCGCCGCATCGTCATCGGTTTGGGCGGCATGGCGGATGGCGTTCCGCGCGAGGACAGCTTCGACATCAGTGTCGCCAGCGAGGTGATGGCGATCTTCTGCCTCGCGAAGACGTTCGACGAGTTGCGCGCCGGGCTTGGCCGGATGGTCGTCGGCTATCGCCGGGATAAATCTCCCGTGACAGCCAGCGATCTGCAAGCCGACGGCGCAATGTCGGTGCTGCTGAAACAGGCCTTTATGCCTAACCTCGTGCAATCGCTTGAAAACAACCCTGTGCTCATTCACGGCGGCCCATTCGCCAATATCGCGCATGGCTGCAATTCCATCAGGGCGACGCGTACGGCTCTGAAACTGGCGGATTATGTCGTGACCGAAGCCGGCTTCGGGGCGGATCTAGGCGCGGAGAAGTTCTTCAACATCAAATGCCGCAAGGCCGGATTGACGCCGAGGCTGGCGATATTGGTCGCAACGGTCCGCGCCCTCAAGATGCATGGCGGGGTTGCCAAAGCCGATCTTGGCAAGGCGGACGTAAGCGCCCTGATACGCGGTCTGCCCAATCTTGGCAGGCATATCGAAAATATACGCCGCTTTGGCGTTCCCGTTTTGGTGGCGATAAATCGTTTCAGCGCAGATAACGAAGCCGAAATTGAAACGATTGTGCGCTTTTGCGCCGATCGCGGCGTCGATGCTTATCCATGCTCGCATTGGGCCGAGGGCGGAGCCGGCATCGAACGGCTCGCGCGACGTGCGAAAGAGGCCGCCGATCAGCCGGGTTCTGGCCAGTTCCGCCTCCTATATGAAGATGCCGCGGGAATCGCCGATAAAATTCGCACCGTAGCCCGGGATATATATGGCGCCAGCGACATCGCCTTATCGGCGGAAGCGGCTCAGCAGATCGAACGCATAACCGAGCTAGGGTATGGCAGACTGCCGGTCTGCATGGCAAAAACGCAATACAGCTTTACAGCCGATGCGGGCGAGCCCGTCATGCCGGAAGACTATGCGCTTCCGATCCGTGAGGTGCGCTTATCCGCAGGTGCGGGATTTCTGCCCGTGCTTTGCGGAACGATCATGACGATGCCCGGTTTGCCGAGAAGCCCGGCGGCGAAGACAATGTTCGTGAATGAGGCCGGACAGATCGAAAATCTCTCCTGATCGGCTCTGGAAGCGCACCCGTGGGATCACCTTTTCTCCGCGTGCGCGTGCCCGTTGCTTGTCAAGAGGAACACCGCCTGCTCGCCGATGAGATTGTGCCAGGTCCAAGGCAGGTTGATGCCGATCCGTTTCCCATAGGCATTGAGTGCAACGGAGCGCTCGACCTTGGCATCCACCAATTCGCAAAGCTCCAGGAAATCCTTGATCGTGCAGTGATGGATATTCTGGGTCGCGTACCAGGGCTCGGGCAGGTTGGCCGTAAGGGGCATTTTGCCATGGGCAAGGAATTGCAGGCGTATCCGCCAATGGCCGAAATTGGTGAAGGATACGATGGCGTGCCGCCCTATGCGCAAGAGCTGCTCCAGCACGTTGCGCGGCTCGCGCATGGCCTGCAATGTCTGGCTGAGTATCGCGTAGTCGAAGCTATTGTCGGGATAATGGACCAAGTCGATATCGGCATCGCCCTGGATCACGGAAAGCCCGCGCGCCACGCATAGATTGACGTTGGCCTGTTTCAATTCGACGCCTCGCCCGTCCACGTCGCGCCGCTCTTCGAGCAGGGCCAGCAACTCGCCGTGACCGCAGCCGATGTCGATGACGCGGGCGCCGCGATCGACCATCTCCGCGATCAGAAGATGATCGACGCGTGGCGGCCGCAAGTGTTTGCTGTCGAAGTCGCGCATCGGTCAAGCTCTCTCCATAATATCCGCTTTCGCCGGGGCGGACGTGATCCCGCGTTTTGCGGCTGCCGCTCCAAGAAAACCGGTGATCGTGTCGAAAAGCTCAGGCTCGTGGAGTAAAAAGGCGTCGTGTCCTTTATCGGAGGCAATTTCGACAAAGCTCACATTCGCAGCGACCGCATTGAGCGCCCGCACGATTTCCAGGCTGTCGCGCGTCGGATATAGCCAGTCGCTCGTGAAGGATATGACGCAGAAACGCGTTTTGAGACCTTGAAAAGCGTTTGCGAGAGCGCCGCCATGATCTGCGGCGAGGTCGAAATAGTCCATGGCGCGCGTGATGTAGAGATAGGAATTGGCGTCGAAACGATCCACGAAGGTCGAGCCTTGATGGCGTAAATAGCTTTCCACCTGAAAGTCGGCATCGAACCCGAAAGTTAGCGCGTCGCGATCCTGGAGCTTGCGGCCGAATTTCTCATGCAGCGCCTTGGAGGAGAGGTAAGTAATGTGCGCGGCCATGCGTGCCACCGCTAGCCCTTTACGCGGCGACACGTCGTGCTCCAGATACCTGCCATTGCACCAGTCTGGATCGGCCATGACGGCTTGGCGTCCGACCTCGTGAAAGGCGATGTTTTGCGGGGAATGGCGTGGAGCTGTGGCGATGGGGACAGCGGAAAAGACGCGGTCGCCGTAATTTGCAACCCATTCCAGTACCTGCATTCCTCCCATCGAACCGCCGATCACGCTAAAAAGATCCGGTATGTCAAGACGCTCGATTAGCTGGGACTGGGCTCGCACCATGTCGTGGATGGTGATGACGGGGAAATCGAGTCCATAAGGCGCGCCAGTTTCGGGATTGACCGAGGCAGGCCCGGTCGATCCCATGCAGCCGCCTATGATATTGGGGCAAATGACGAAATAGCTGTTCGTATCGATCGGTTTGCCCGGGCCGACCATTGTTTCCCACCATCCCGCCTTGGCTGTTACGGGGTGGGGCCCACTGACATATTGGTCGCCGGTCAGAGCGTGGCAGATCAAAATGGCGTTTGATCTGGCCTCGTTGAGCTTACCGTATGTGCTGTATGCGATCGTATAGGGCGAAAGTGTCGCGCCACTGTCGAGCGTGAGAGGTTCCGCTTTCGTGAAATCGGCCGTTTCGTTCTGCGCCGGAAAGGCGAACGCCATATATTCTTTACCTTCCATCGATAGGGGCTCTACACATTTCCAGCTTCCAGGAAAGCCCTGGCGCGGGCTCAAACGCCAGGGGTGGGGCAGCTGGTGGTTAGCTAAGATGTCAGCCGTTAAAGTCAATCTTTTCTTTGCAATCCGTCCCATGCAATCCTATGACTGCTGGCTGTCGTGCAGAAGGCCGCTCAAATTTAGGATGTAAGAATTAAGGAGAATGACGTGGCGCTGGCGCTAGGGCCGCAGGCGCGGCCAGCCATATTCGACATCGACCCCTATGTGCCTGGACGCAGCAAGCTGCCGGGAACAGGGCCGGTTATCAAGCTGTCCTCAAATGAAACGCCGCTCGGCGCAAGTCAGGCTGCAATAGCGGCTTTTCGAGAAGCAGCGGATCGCCTCGACCGTTACCCCGATGGGGCTGCAACGCTGCTGCGCGAGGCGATTGGTGCGGCTTTCGGCCTTAGCCCGGACCATATCGTTTGCGGCTGCGGCTCGGATGAATTGTTTCATCTCATCGCGCAAGCCTATCTTGGGCCTGGCGATGAGGCGATTTTCACCGAACATGGTTTTCTAGTTTACAAGATCGTGATCCTTGCCGCAGGAGCAAGACCGATCGTTGCGCCCGAGACCGGCTTTCGCGCCGATGTGGATCAGATCCTTGAGCGCGTGTCGTCGCAGACGCGGATTGTCTTTCTCGCCAATCCGAACAACCCCACGGGCACCTATCTGCCATTCGATGAGATCCGGCGCTTGCGAGCGGCATTGCCTCACCCGGTGATGCTCGTGCTCGACGGGGCCTATGCGGAATATGTCAACCGCAATGATTATGAAGCCGGGATCGAGCTTGTCGCAACAACGCCCAACACCGTTATGACGCGAACATTCTCGAAAATTCACGGTCTCGCCAGCGCACGTGTAGGCTGGGCCTATTGCCCTATTGAGATCGCCCAAGTTCTGAACCGCATCCGGGGGCCATTCAATCTGGGCGGTCCGGCCATGGCGGCAGCTATTGCGTCGCTCACAGATCGGGCCCATCTCGAAAGTGCGAGAACACACAATGACCACTGGCTCTCCTGGCTGGCCGGTGAGGTTCGAGCCCTGGGGCTGCAAGTCACCGAAAGCGCGGCGAATTTTCTGCTCGTTCATTTCGACCGCGAAGCCGGACAAACAGCGGCGGAGGCCGATGCATTTCTTATGAGCCGGCGGATCATCCTTCGGCGTCTGGAGAATTACGGCATCCCGGACGGGCTCGAGCTCAGGGACGAGATCGCCCGGGCCTTCCGCATCGCCGAGGCGCAATGGGCGCGCTTCGATGCGGCACGGGACGGCAACCCGGG
>CAYVJO010000208.1:0-5733 GCA_964451735.1 uncultured Hyphomicrobiaceae bacterium
CTAGTTTTACTTTGACACAAGCAGAATTAATTAAACTTCGTAATTTACGTGTACTTGCTTTAGGTTTAAGTGAAGAAGCAATTATCAATGAACAGCCATTTCCAAAGCTTGAGAATGTCGATAAAGAGATTGAAGCGGTCACGCGGCATATTCCAGGTTCGCTACCATTGAGAAATAAAGATTTTACACGCGAACGTATAAAAACAGAATTAAGTAAACAAGTTTACCCCATAATTCATATAGCAACTCACGGGCAATTTGGAATTCGTCCAGAAGATACTTTCATTGTGACTGGTGGTAAGAGTAAGAACGATAAAAAAAATAATGAAAAACTAACATTTAAGGATTTAGATATTCTAATTCGTCGTTTTACTCGCAATACAGAACCATTAGAACTATTAGCCTTGACTGCTTGTGAAACAGCAGTTGGAGACAACCGCTCTGCACTCGGTTTAGGAGGTGTTGCAATACAAGCAGGAGCAAAAAGCGCTTTAGCTTCACTTTGGACAATTAGTGATAATGCAACGGCATCCATTGCCGCAGATTTTTATGCTAACTTGCACAATGAATCGTATCTCAGTAAAGCAGAAGCTTTACAACTCGTACAAAAAAATATGATTGAAGATACAAAGATAGCAGATAGATACAAACATCCATATTATTGGTCTGCAATTGTATTAATTGGCAACTGGTTGTAAAGAGGGATGGTTAAATCTGAACAATTATATTTACTGCATTATGATTTATCCATCCTTTTGTTATTAATCATTGTTTTCTTTCATTATCAACAATTCGTCGAAGGTTTAATGCCTGTTTTTCTAATTGAATTTTTACTAATTGCATTTTTAGTTGATTATCACTAATACCTTTTGCTTCTTCTTGTTCTAAATCGCTCAACTGTTCTAAAAGCTTTAACTGATATTCTTTGCTTTCTGTGTCTTGTAAAGTTTCGCTTAAAGCTTCATACCATAATCCTTCTTTTGCGTAGACTTCAGCCCGTTGCAGACTGCTTTTGCCAGCAGATAGCTTGAGTTTTAAACCAGGAGGTGTGGCAACAACTTCAACTACCCCACTGACAATTATAGACTTAGAAGAATCACCTGGAACGCATATAAGTTTTACTTGCAAAAAATATTTTTGCCCAACAACTAAACCAGGTTTTTCTTTATCAAGTGAGATTTTCATTATCCCAGGTATACTTGGTTGCCGGAACCTTTGGATATAGCTACCTTTTTTATCATTTGTGTTTACATCAAAATCATAAATACTAAACTCAATATCAGGTTTATTTGTCAATTTCTCTTTAGGTACAAACCAAGCAAAAGTTGGATGTGTAGAAACTGTTTGTCCAAAATGGCTAGCAGGGGCAAGAACTGTTAGCTCTGTGTTAGCAGAGTTACTACATCCACCTCTTCCAGAGTCTGAACCAGTTTGCGTTGAAGGTCTAGAAGGTGTTTTTGGTGGAATATAGTTACCCCAAGCTATATTACTAGTGGCTAAAAATAATAAAAAAACACAACTTGGCAGTAATTTACAAGTCCAATACTTTTTAGATAAATAATTTGTATTCATAGCTGATTGTGGGAATAACGAAACTCTACTTATGCATAAATATAAGCAAATTTTAGAGAGAAGTCACTAACCATTAATGCCAAACTTGTGCTTAAAAAATGCAATTTATTTGACATAAAAGTGCCATTCCTTATATTTGATTAGTGATTAAATGCTAACAAAAATCAAAGTTATAGATTTATTTCATGATTTCATAACTTGTTATTTACCACTTCCACTGCAATATCTTTTCAGAAGACCAAGTGAGTTGACAGATAGTTCCTTTAGGAGAATTAGCATAACGCTGGAAATCTCCTCCCAACTGTTTTGCTAAAGTCAATGCTTGCTGAGTTCCAAATCCTTGATGGGATGAGTCACTCACTTTATTAATTCCCAAACCATTATCTGTAACTCTAATTATATTTTTTCCTTCATTTTGCTTACAAATAATTTCAAGACGAGTAGTATCTTGAGCATATTTACCAACATTACATAGTGCTTCTTCTAAAAAACGGCAAATTTTGTGTCTTAGTTGAATATTCAAGTTTCTTTCATTCAGAGGCTCAAACTTTATTACGTTAATTTTAATTTTTTTAAAGCATTGAAAATCTCTCTCAAACACATCCAAATATACTTCATTAAGAGCTTCATGTATAGGTTTTTGTAAATCGATTCCTCGTTCTTGGCTGAGATAAAAATTATTACTACCTATCAAACTTTCTTGTTTGACTAGTTTATAAACACCTCGTAACTCTTGATTAAGTTGGTGTAGTTCTAATAAAAATTGTTGTGGTGACATTTCCTGATTATTATCCTCAACTTGTCTCACCATCCGAGCTAGAATTTGCAATGGGCCATTATGAATAATATCAAAAGTTTGATTAATCACTAGCTGACGTTCCTGAATTCGTACTCGTAAACTTTCATCATTTCTCTCAACTGCTGCTAAAACTGTACCGATTCCATTAAAAAATAATATTAAAAGAGGTGGAACAACTGGAAGCCACCAACCTAAAACAAGTAATACATAAGATAGAAAAATTAGGCTAAAAATTGCGATAACTACATTCAAAAATAGTATTATCGGGAAACGAAATTTTCTTGATAAATAGATACCAATAGTAGCCCAAGTAATAATCCATAGGTATTCCCAAAATTCTCCCAGGGAATTTATAAAAGGTCGCTTATCTAGTACAGCACTTATAAGTTGACTAGTTATATGAGCATTTATTTCTACACCATAAGTCCAGGGATAATCTTTATTTTTTCTGGCACCGGAGAACGCATAATCTTTAGCGCTAGGACTAGTCATCCCAATTAAAACAATCTTGCCATTAATCCAGTCAGATTTAATTTTCCTATTTATAACTTGTTCTAAAGAAACAACACGAAAGGGATTAGAATTACTACGAAAATTAATTAACATCTGGCTGCCTTTATCATCAGCGGAAATATAACCACCAGAATTAGATAGAAAACGTACAATTTTAGTGAAACCAAACCTCATCCCATATTGATCATCAGTCACATTTTCTAAAGAAATTTGTTTTTCTTTCAAGTAAATTTTTGCGAGATTAAGTGACAAAGAAAATCGCCATTCATCTTGTAAATTTGAAGTACCTAATAAACTTCTACGTCTTGTTCCATCTGCATCATAAATTGCATCAGCAAAACCTACTTGTTCATGTGGTAAATCTGGGGGTGGTTTCACCGTAAATCCACTAATATCTGGCAAAACCTTTTCCACACCAACCAAATTTTTCATCTCCTTAAATATACTAGCTAATTCCTTATGTCCCGGTTCGACAGGTATATCTCTATAAATATCTAACCCAATCGCAGCAGGTTGATAACTTTGTAATGTTCGTAATAATTTAGCAATTTCTCCATCGGGAACTGGATAAGCTTTTAATTTTTGAATATCCTTTTCGTTAATTCCAACAATCAAAATTCTTTCATCTATCGGTTCATCTGGACGCAAACGCATAAACGTATCAGATGCAGCCAGTTCCAATGATTGCAGTGAACCTAACATTCGTGCTGTGATTACAAAACCAATTGCCACAATTCCCGGTAATACACCAATACGCCGTATACTCATATTTCTGAATATCAAATTACAATCAAAAGGAGAAATTTTTACTAAATTCGCAGCAAAAATTAATCAATTAAACCTTCTTCCCTTGCCCGAATTTCTGTTTGAATCCGTAGATTTTGACCTTCATTTGGGTAAACTTCCAAAACATCCTGAACATTTCTCCAGTAGTGACGGACTGTTCGTTCAGCAATCTTCATTTGTTTGGCAATCTCCTTATCTTGCAACCCCTTATTAAAAGCCAACTCCAACATCTCCAGCCATTCCGGTTTTACCTCCAGCACTACACGCATTTCCTTGGGAGTATAAATTACACCATTAAGCGCCCAATCTACCTTGGTTAACATCTCCTTCATCGGTAAACTTTTATCTGCAACCGTAAACCCCCCTTCATGACTGCTAATTAAAGGTTTTAAACGAATTAAAGAACGAGGATAAGCACTTTGCACCACAATATTGAGACTGCGATACTTCTCCATTAACGTTCGCAATAGCTGAATTCCCGCATCAGTTCGGGCAGATTCTCCTGCTGTTTCTGGCATTGACAAATCAACAATAGCCAAGTTGGGCAAACATGGGTTGTTTCCTATCAGGTTGAGTGCTTCTTGTGCAGTTTGAGCTTCGATAATTTCTGCATTTGGATACTGCGGTTTTAGGACATTGATTGTTGCGTACAACGCTAACTCTTGATCGTCAACCACCAAAAATTTCAAATTTTGTACGGAAACTGCCTGAGACATAATTAATCACCTAATAAGCTACAGAAAATGACGATTTTTCAATCAAAACGCCAAATTATCAAATTTATTCTCTTTTACTGTCTCATTTAAGACATTACCAACGCAAGTACCAAATTTCTGCCTGATTTTGTCGGTAGCGAGAACACTTACCGGATAGCCAAAATTTCAAAGCACGGCAGAGGTGAAGTAAATCATCTGTACTAGCTGTGGTAGAAGTAAATTTAGACATATCTAAACCTGTAAATTTAATCATCAATTCGCTCAGGTTCCCTTGTAGTGTTAAACTGACAAATAGGGAAAAATTGTTTGAAACATTCGATACGCAGTAAGTAAGTAATTCCTCCAATGCCATCAAAATTACTTGACTGCGATCGCTCGGTTCATCGCGCCATTCAGTTGGTAGTTCGCATTCTATATTTAAGCTGGGAAAGCGATTTTTCCAGCTATCTAGCATATACCGAATCGCCAAAGGTAAACTTTCATCAATATATGCTGGGTACAAATAGTCACTTAGCTCTCTGACAGAATAATGAAATTTTTCGATATTTTCTAAATAGTGTGTGTCTAATTTCTGCTGACTCTCAGGACTACTAGGCAAAGGAGACTCCAAATGCCGACGCATGACAAATGTATTTTGTAGCACCCCATTACGGATAGCTTCTCCTTCCTGACGCATCCTTGCTAATTGCCTGCTATGCCACCATCTTAATGCTCTTTGAGTTGTGTAATTAGATGCGAGCAACCACAGTAAAATTGAAATTACAGTAATTCCAACTATGCATATCAATATAAAAGACATTATTTATCTCTATGTGATTCATGGCTTGATTGTGTGTTGCTTACAGTCACTCCTGCGGAGCATCCTAAAACAACTACTGGGAGTATTACATTTTGCTACACCTGTTATTTAATTTACAATGATTCAATAGTTTACTCTTACCAAGTCGCTAATAGGTTGCAAAAAATTACCAAGTTATTGGCGCAAAAGTGCAATGTTGAAATAGGAAACCGGAAAATAAGCTTGGACGCATCTAAATGAGGGGTATTAATAGCATCGGAACAGGAAACCGGGTTAAGCAGTGTTACATGAATGTTGCAAAAGTTTTCAGACGGTGTAAACATCGCACTCCTTGGTACTCCCAAGAAAATCGTTCTCCGACTCCATTCCTCTGCACTTACATGGGACGAACTAATAGCAGTCGTAGAAAACCGTTCCGATTTATCTTGAATCATTCCAGTGCGTTACGCCCTATGGGCGATAAGCAAAGCTTATCGCCACTAATGTTTACTTGATGCTATACCCAAAACCTATTTTAGCTGAAGATTTTTTACATCAGTCTTCATTGA
>CAYVJO010000209.1:0-5726 GCA_964451735.1 uncultured Hyphomicrobiaceae bacterium
TAATTGACAAATGCGCCCGCCGTTACCCTTGCTTGCTCACAGACGAGAAAGGGGATGCCCGTAATGAGCGTCGAATATTGATCCTCCGCCACCAGCTTCTCTGCTTCGGCAAGGATCGGCTGCAAGGGTTTTCCGAAACGCCGGGAATAGTCTGCTTCGAGGCTTGCGGTGGTATCGGCAACCGGCGCGATCATGACCAGACGCTTGACCGCCTTGTCTGGCTCCTTGGCGGCGTAAATGGCAACCTGGTTTCCACCGCGGACGTGCCCTGCCAATGTAACATCGGACGCGCCTTGCTCCTTGAGCCAGCGAACCCAGCTGGCTATCTCAACGGTGGCATCCTCATGGCGGTGATCCTGTTCGATGCCGCAATCGAAAAGCCCACGCCTTTGATCCAGTCCCAGGCTCAGCGTTACCGCCAGCGAATTCATCCCGCGCTCGCGCAGCAACTCCTGAAGCGCGGAGATGATTTCCATCCGGTTATGCGAGAGCGTGTCGTGCAAGAGTAAAACAGCACCATCAGCTTTCAGCGATTTACCGGCCGCAATCTGAAGATTACCCAGCGCGCTCAAACCCTGAATCTCGATGCTTACCTCATCGGCATGGGACGGAATTACGGTCGCCGCGGCGCAAAACGCAATCCCCGCCAGTCTCAGCCATAGCCCAAAGGTTACGCCGATCGCCTGCTTCATAACGCCATGCCTTGCCAGATCCCGATAAAGCCTTACCGCGGCACCTAAAATCATACTGTGGCGTAAATAGGCCCGTCAGGCCTGTTTGGTAATAGCCGCCTTGCGCAATCGCCGTCTGCGGATCGCCATGATGTTGAATATTTCCGTGGCAGCTGCGAAAGCCATTGCGAAGTAGATATAGCCACGCGGAATGTGGAAATGGAAACCGTCGGCAACAAGCGCAACTCCGATCAGCATGAGGAAACAGAGCGCTAGCATTTTCGTTGTGGGGTGACGGTCGATGAAATCCGCCACTGCCTCCGCAGCGACATACATTACGCCGATAGCAAGTATAACCGCAGCGATCATGACCTCCACATGCTGCGCCATGCCGACGGCGGTGACGATAGAGTCGATCGAGAAGATTGCGTCTATGACAACAATCTGGGCGATCACTGTGCTGAAAGCAACGTTCGCGACGGATTTGCTATTGGCTTCCTCTCCGTTTTCACCTTCGATCTCCCCATGGACTTCCTGCGTCGCCTTGACGATGAGGAACAGCCCGCCTGCGATCAAAATGAGGTCGCGGACGGAAAATGCGGTTCCAAACACAGTGAAGAGGGGCTGGGTGAGATGGATGATCCAGAAAATCGTCAGCAGCAGAAGGACACGGAAAACCAGCGCAAGCGCCAATCCGATCTGCCTGGCGCGCCGAGCCTGATCGCGCGGCAATTTCTCCGTGATGATGGACAGGAAGATGACATTATCGATGCCAAGAACGATTTCAAGTGAGGCCAATGCAATAAAGCTGACCCAAACATTAGGATCGAGAAGTAAATCCACCATCATTGCCCTCAATGCGATATCTGCTGAACTGCGTTAGCGCAGTTGCGCCCCCTCGTATACGCTTATCTATTATCATCCACTTCTTTGCCGGTTTGAAGAGCCGGGATTTCGCGCAGTCTCATTTTCTGGAATGGAGCTTATCCCCGCCTATTTGTGCGGTCCGGTAAACCCCTACCCCCAGCATGTACAGCGTCGACACGGCTATCGCGATCTGAGCGGGTATGGAGGCTGGAAAGCTTTGCGTCAACGCCCAGCAACTCGCCGCAGCCCATACCACCATCACCGCCCAAGTCAGGGGACGAAACCGCCTGACCCGCACCGGGTGAACCCATTTAAATGGAAGGAATGTCAGGAGAGCGAAAAATACAACGAGCGCGAAAGCGATGTCTTGCCGAATCCCGAAAACGAAAATGTAGAGGGCGACAACGTTCCAAAGCGCTGGAAAGCCAACAAAATAGCCGTCTTCAGTCTTGCTGTCACGGTCGATGAAGTGAAAAAGCGAGCTGAGCAGGATCGCCGCCGTCGCCACGGAAGCCAAGGCCGCGGGCATGAGGCGGGCTTCATAAATGAGATAGGCCGGCACAATTACATAGGTCAGATAATCCACAATAAGGTCCAGTCGCTCGCCGGAAAAGCGCGGTAATTTCTGCATAACGCCGACCTGCCTTGCGAGCGGCCCATCGAGCGCATCGACGATGAGAGCTGCGGCGAGCCACATGAAAGCATGCTCCCAATGATGCGCCGACGCTTCTATCAAGGCCTGGAAACCAAGCACAGCCCCTAGCGCTGTGAAAATGTGCACGCCAAAACCCGTCATCCGCCCCATCATCCGCCCGCATAAAAAAAGGCAACCCTTGGCTGCCTTTCATGAAACCATTCAATTTTAGTCAGAAAATTCTACGAAATGAATAAAACCTTTTGAATGAGCATAAACCGGGTTAAAAACGATGCCTGATCTTACCTTTGATCAACACATCATCATCCTTATTTTCCAAGGGCGACTCAGCACCTTGACCAGAACCACTACCATAGAGAAGCTCCAAACCGAAATCCAGTTTTGGCAGTTTCCCAATAGAGCCAACGCCCGGTATGCTCAGTTCGGTTTCGCGGGAGTTCGCGTCGCCTGGGGATAGAATGGAGAGGCCACTGCCCTGCTCGGGGGTCTCTATCCGAAATTGGGAACCTTCATTAAGCGGAGCTGATTGACCTGCGGGCGGGGGCACCTTCGTTTCAGTGAACGCAGTTGCGCTAGCAGCGCTTGCGAGTGCAAGGCCAGCCCACAGACCTAGGGTAACGACAAATTTTTTGAGTGGATGTGATGCCATCACGCTCGGCTCCAGAATCTACTTCATTAAACATGGCTTCTGACTCAAGCCATTGCAAGCGTGTTCTCGTATGATCTAAACTCTTGAAAAATATAATAATTTTCTGGAACTTTGCGAAAGTTGTGGTGCCTGGGCAACAGATCTTTTCACACCCGGCCATAATTTGGCCTAAAATCGTAAAATTATTTTCCATAACACAAATGATCGCGAGAATTTGAGACTCGCTCCAGCGAATAAAACGCCGAATTGATCACGAAACCGGTGGATAATCGGTGAAGTCCGTTGATCCTTCATTGCCATAATATAGCCACAAAGCCGCCAGAATGCAGCCTTATGACGCTTAACTGTGAGCGGCTGCCGAAAAATCCCATCATCCAAAACGATATCGAAGCAAAGGGCTTAAGGGCGAGCCCGGGCAGCTTTTAACGCGCGCTTTGATCGCTACATATCGGTAAAGCCGATGGTCAATCGATGAAAAGCGCACTCGGATTGATCCGCTGCGGCGGGCTTGAAAGCTCGCAAGGTCCTTCACGCATCGTGGCAACGTTTCCATGTCCTTGGATTGCGAGGCTTGGCGTTTCGGGCTTACCCGCGGCAGCCGCGCCAACCGGGAGCGAGGCTAGAACATCGTTTAAAGGGATATCGTGAAGCGCTTGCGCCATGGTCATCGAGCAATCGAGCTTGAGCGGCTTGCGTTCTCGCTTCGGAAGGTTCAGCTTCCGGATCTCTGCTGGGTTCGTCTCGGTCCATTTCCTGAGAGGCCCCGTGTCGAGATGAACGAATTTTGGCCCCGAAAACGGGTATAAGCCGGTTCCGCCGTCTGCATTCTCCTCAGCGATCCGCCCTAGCCGATCAATGCCAATCCCGGGCGCGTAAATATCAACGGCGCGTCCCGACATATGCTGGCTGTTGGGATCGACCGTACGTCCGGCGAGCAGGAGCGAGGCGTTATATCCTTCGGAGCGGTAAGCCGAAATCACGATGATCGGTCGCCTCCACCCTGCCGATTTCTGCACTGCGTAGAGCCTGTCGATAAGTTTTGGGTCCATTACTATTGCTTCATTGCAACGCCAGTCCCGCATAAACCAGTCGATCTGGGCCATCACATCCGGCTGATAGTCGGACCCAATCTTATAGATGACGTCGAGCTTTTCTCCGGTCCAGCGATGTTTTAGCAACAAGCGTCGTGCCTCGGCCTGAGCAGACGGACTTTCCAGAACCAGCTCTGAGCCTTTTGCTGGCCGAACCTTTCCCGCACACACCCTGTCTGCGCCCATCAAAAGCACAACAAACGCCGCACATAGTCTGACGGCGCGCGCCGGCTGAGCTGCAGTTGCCTTCAAGCCCCGATACCCCGCCATGCCCCCTCATCGACTTTACGATATTGCCTCTAACGCTCTTATGCACATCCTGCGCTGAGGAGCAAGAAAGGCTCTGACAGGAGGAAACGGCAATGCACGGCTTTACCTCTCAGTCCGGGGGATAATGAGCGCATTGCGCGGCGATCCAGGCAAGAAAATCCTCCCCGCCCCCGATGACCGGCAGGACATGGCGCGCGGGCAAAGCGTAGGGATGGAGACGTTTGATTTCGTCGAGAGCCTCGGTGCGCCGAGCTTGGACCGTCTTGATGAGCATGGCCGTTTCACTGCTTTCTTCGACCTTTCCGTCCCACACATAGACAGATGTCATCGTGGGAAAAATGTTGACGCAAGCCGCTAGCCGCGCCACGACCAGCGCCTTGCCAGCTTTTTTCGCTTCGTCCAGAGACGGGAAAGTGGTGTAAATCAGAACAACGGCGGGATCCTGTCGAGGTTCTGATTGGTTTTCCAAAGCGCTGCTTGAGGCCGTCGTGCTATTTTTCAAGTCATCCATACGGTTGCTCCATGACGTTAGGGCAAGACACAAGAACTGAAAAGATCGCTTTCGTCGCCAGCAACACGCCCGAAGCTAAGCATGCTTCGGACAGTTTAGCCGCGCGTTACGGTGATGTCGCGCCCGAAGAGGCTGACGTGATCGTTGCACTTGGAGGCGACGGGCTGATGCTACAGACATTGCATCGCTACATGGACTCCAACATCCCCATTTACGGCATGAACCGGGGCTCCGTTGGCTATCTTATGAATGATTATCGCGAGGACGATCTTCGGGAGCGTCTGACGCAGGCGAAATTGAACCGGATTTATCCGTTGCGGATGCATGCGACGCTGCGGAACGATGGAGAGTGCAGCGCGCTCGCCATCAACGAAGTGTCCTTGTTCCGTCAAACATATCAGGCGGCTCGCCTGCGCATCAGCGTCGATGGCTATGTACGTCTCGACGAATTGATTTGCGACGGCGTTCTGGTCGCCACCCCCGCCGGAAGCACCGCCTATAACCTGTCGGTTCACGGGCCTATCCTGCCCATCAATGCGTCTCTCTTGGCGTTGACGCCCATCAGTCCATTCCGGCCGCGCCGTTGGCGAGGCGCACTGCTGCCGAACTCCGCACAGATCGCCATCGACGTCCTCGAAGCGGAAAAGCGCCCGGTGAGCGCCGTTGCGGATCATACGGAATTCCGTAATGTAATTAGGGTCGAGATCGCAGAAGAGCGTGGCATCGGGTTACGGCTGCTGTTCGATCCCGGCCATGAGCTTGCCGACCGCGTGCTGGCGGAACAGTTTCAGTATTGATTCGTATTGCGGGTGGGGGGCTTCAAAAGGCGACACGCGAACCGTACGGAGGATGCAAAAGCCAGGATGGGATGCTCGGGATGACGGGCCTTTATTTCGAGGACTTCGAAGATGGGATGGTCTTTGACCACGCCATACGCCGCACAGTCACGGAAATGGACAATACGCTGTTCTCATGCCTGACACACAATCCGCAGCCGTTGCATATCGACTGG
>CAYVJO010000210.1:0-5709 GCA_964451735.1 uncultured Hyphomicrobiaceae bacterium
CACCCTCGGGGACAAGGGCTTCATCGAGCAGGTTACGGGTGTCCTGCTCGTGCCGTTCGCCTACCTCGGCGCCAAGCACATGGTCACCGGATACGACCATCTGCTGTTCCTGTTCGGAGTAATCTTCTTCCTCTACCGAATGAAGGAAATCGGAATTTACGTCACGTTGTTTGCTATCGGGCATTCGACGACGATGCTGGCCGGCGTCTACTACGGCACCAGCGTCAGCTCATACCTGATCGACGCCATCATAGGGTTGTCCGTGGTCTACAAAGCCCTCGACAACCTGGGCGCCTATCAGCGCTGGTTCGGTTTCCAGCCCAATACCAAGGTCGCCACGCTGGTCTTCGGCTTCTTTCATGGCTTCGGCCTCGCCACGAAGATCCAGGAGTTTGATCTCTCACGAGACGGGCTGCTGCCAAACTTGTTGGCGTTCAATGTCGGGGTCGAGCTTGGCCAACTGCTCGCGCTTGGCGCGATCCTGATCCTGATGGGGTATTGGCGCCGAAGCGCCGGCTTTCTCCGCCACGCCTATTCCGCCAACGTCGCAATGATGACCGCCGGCTTCGTGCTCATCGGCATGCAACTCACCGGCTATTTCGCCGCTTAGAAAGGAAATCTGAATGTACAACACCGACCTTCCCACCCGCGCCGAACTGCCGACTTCCGGTCAGCTTCTGCGCTCCACTTTGTTGGCTATCGTGACCGCTGCCGTGCTGCTGATCACCGCCGTGCTGCCGGCGGAGTACGGCATCGATCCGACCGGAGCCGGGCAAGCGCTCGGCCTCAAGCAGATGGGTGAAATCAAGGTTCAACTGCACAATGAAGCCGTGCAGGATGCTGCGGCCGACGCAGCGAAAAGTGAACCGCAGCGCGGATCCAGCCTTTGGGATCGCCTGGGGAGATGGGTAATCGGCACGGCTCAAGCCCAGACCGTGCGCCAGGACGAAACGTCCGTTACCCTTCAGCCCGGACAGGGCGCCGAGGTTAAAGCCAACCTGACCAAGGGCCAGAAGATCACCTACTCCTGGACGACCAGCGGAGGAAAGGTCAACCACGACACTCATGGCGAGCCAACTACCGACCCGAACGCAACCAAAAGCTACAGCAAGGGACGTGGTATCGAGAAGGATGAGGGGGTGCTCGAAGCGGCCTTCGACGGCAGTCACGGCTGGTTTTGGCGCAACCGCGGCAATGGACCCGTGACGGTTACGCTCAAGACCAGCGGCGACTACGCGGAAATCAAGCGAGTTAAGTAAGCTATCAAGCGCGCCCTTTCGTGAGGAAGGGCGCGACCGACTGGAGGAGCGCGATGTTCGAACCGCTACGCAACCCAACCTATCGCCATTTATTTGCGGCACAGATCATCGCTCTGATCGGCACCGGGCTCCTAACAGTCGCTCTGGGGCTTCTCGCTTACGACTTGGCTGGGGAGAATGCCGGAGCCGTGCTTGGCACGGCGTTGGCCACCAAGATGATCGCCTACGTCAGCATAGCGCCGATCGCGGGTGCAGTTGCCGGATCACTGCCGCGTCGCGCGATGCTTGTAACATTGGACATGATTCGAGCGCTGGTCGCCCTGGGGTTGCCCTTCATCACCCAGATCTGGCAAATCTACGTTTTGATTTACCTTCTCCAGGCTGCCTCGGCAGCGTTCACGCCGACGTTCCAGGCAACCATCCCAGATATCCTGCCGGAGGAGGACGACTACACCAAGGCGCTCTCGCTATCCCGCATCGCCTACGATATGGAAAGCTTGTTGAGCCCGCTCCTGGCGGCCGCACTGCTGACCGTCGTTAGCTTCCACGCCTTGTTCGCCGGCACAGCGGTCGGTTTCCTGATCTCAGCCGTCTTCGTTCTTTCTGTCGGCCTCCCGCAGCCAAAGGCGCGGCAAGCATCCAGTTTTGCGGACCGTCTGACCCTGGGCGTCCGCATCTTCCTGGCGACGCCTCGGCTCCGTGGTTTGCTGGCTCTAAACCTCACCGCCGCGGCTGCCGGCGCCATCGTGTTCGTGAATACCGTGGTCATTGTCAGAGACACCTTGGGATTTGATGACCGGACAGTAGCACTTACTCTCGCAGCCTTCGGCTTCGGCTCGATGGCCGCGGCATTTATGTTGCCGCGTGTCATTGAACGGTATTCTGACCGCACGGTCATGGTGCTCGGCGCCTCGATTATGACGGTCGGGTTGGTTGGAACCGCCATCGCGCTTTGGAGCTTTTCAGGTGCCGCCGCATGGTCGGTTTTGCTGCCGCTCTGGTCCATCCTCGGTATCGGTTATGGCATGATGCTCACGCCGACTGGGCGTCTGCTAAGGCGATCGGCCCATGACGCAGATCGGCCTGGGCTATTCGCCGCGCAATTCGCCCTCAGCCACGCCTGTTGGCTCTTCACATATCCTCTAGCTGGATGGGCGGGGGCGTCAATTGGGCTGCCCGCCACAATCCTGCTGCACGCAGCAATCGCCGGCGGCGCGCTTGCTATCGCAACTCGGCTTTGGCGACATGAGGATCCGGACACTATCGCACATACCCACGCGGATCTCCCGCTCTCTCACCCGCATCTGCGGGAACATGCCGGCCATCGCAGTCATGCCCATGTGTTCGTCATCGATGCGCTGCATCGGCGCTGGCCGAGCTGACTTCAATCGTCGCGAGCGGCTACCGCGCCTCAGCCGCTGCCGCAGACGTCGACAAACCGCTTCATTTCTACCGCTCAAGGCCTCCCAGGTCACGCGACGAGACCACACCGGCGTCGCGGACCTCGTCAAGGAGCCAATCCCGGAGGGCGCAAGTCAACGGCCCCTCTTCTGTGCCTGGCTGAAGCACGAGATCGTGTCCGGCGTCAGCACTGATGGGACCGAATCGGCTTAACTGAGAACGGAGGATTTCTGGTTGCCCGCTAGTATTGCTCTGGCCGGCGCATCTTTGGTCGCCGTCGAGAGTATTCTTATCAAGACGTTGGCTCGGTCGGAGCAGACGATCACCGTTTTGTTCTATGTCAATCTATTTGGAGTGCTGCTCTTTGCTGCACCCGCCTGTTACGCTTGGCGATCGCTCGACGTTCTCAGCTTTTTTGGTTTCATTGCGTTAGGGCCAATCGCGATTTTCGCTCAGTTTTGCAATATCAATGCTTTCAGGCATTCCGATGCGGCCATTATCGGACCGGTTCGCTACACTTGGCTGCTATTCGGTGCGGGATTCGGCTATTTCCTCTTTTCGGAGACACCAACCTTACTCACGCTTGTTGGGGGAAGCCTTATCGTGCTGGGAGGGGCCACACTAGCACGTTCGCGCCGACTGCCCGCGGCAGACCGTGTTGCTTTTGGCAACCAGCAACGCAAGAACTGTTATGTGCCGCAATTAACGGTCACCCCGACGTGCCTCGATCGTGGTGCAGTTGTAAGTATGCTTGCTAGCGCTCCCATTGAACTTGAAGGGGATGTGGGCGAACGCATCCGCGCCATTCGGTACCATCGAATGCGCTATTTGCTTGCCCGGCTACAATGCATCCGAAACCATCGAGCTTTTCGTAGCCTCTTTTAGTATGACTGCTCTACAACTTCCGCATACGGCCGATCAGGGAGGATACTCACGACAGTGGACCCGCATTCCAGATGCACCGTAACGTTTTGAGATTGCCAGAAACGAAATTTGGAATGGCCCCAAAGGAGCCATTGCTCGGGTGATTTCCCTAATTAGGAGTTTAACACCTATTCGCCACTCCGAATGGCGCGAGAATTTTTTTATATGACTTGTTATGCATAGCCGGAGCAACGCTCCATGCGCTTCGGTCCGGAGAATTGATCGCCCTAAATGGCCATTTTGGCCATCCGAAGTGTCCCGTTACAATCGGCCATCCCGCGCAACTTTGCAGACAAACACCCCACAAAATCCCATGGCGTCTCGGGCCATTGCCAACCAGCTCCGCCATGAGCGCGCCCGCTTCATGGCCATGACTGTGTTGATATATCCTCCGTTGCCGCCTCAGCCGCACTCGGGAATACATGAACACTTGCGTTTCGCCTTATCCGGTGAGACGGCTATAGGCCATTTGCATCTTTGCAACAGGAGTTGGACCCATGGCCTCATTCGAGGAACGCCTCGGCAAAAAAGCATCGGATGAAACGCTACTCGTTCACCTTGGACGCGATCCGAAGGCGCAGCATGGTTTCGTGAACGCTCCGATCTATCGCGGCTCGACGGTCCTGTTCCCAAATTATGCCGAGTTGATCGCTTATGACAGCGAGTACACTTATGGGCGGCGTGGAACCCCGACAGTCAGTGCCTTATGCTCGGCCATCTGCGAGTTGGAAGGCGGACATAAAAGCTGGGCCGCGCCATCCGGCCTTGCCGCTGTTACAGCAGTCCTCATGGCCTTCGTCGAGGCAGGCGACGAAATCCTGATCACCGATAGCGTTTATCAACCGGCGCGCCGCGTCGCGAACCGTCTTCTGGGCAAGCTCGGCGTGCGAGCACGTTACTATGATCCGTGCATTGGCGCGGGCATCGCAGAGTTGCTGACCGATCGCGTGAAGCTCGTCATCGCCGAGTCGCCGGGTTCGCAAACCTTCGAGATACAGGATCTGCCCGCTATCGCGCAGGCTTGCAGGACGCGAGGCGTTTGGCTCGCCTTCGACAACACCTGGGCGACGCCGCTCTATTTCAAGCCGCTTGCTCATGGCGCGGACATCTCGATCCAGGCTGCAACGAAATATGTCGTTGGTCATGCCGACGCCATGCTCGGCATCGTCACCGCGAACGAGCGCGCCGCGCCGCATTTCGCGCGTGTGCATGAAGATCTCGGCTTGTGCGCGGGACCGGAAGATTGCTACCTGGCGCTGCGGGGCCTGCGCAGCATGGGCGTGCGCCTGGCCCGGCATCAGGCCTCCGCGCTTGAGATGGCGCAATGGCTTGAAGCCCGCCCCGAAGTGGAGCGCGTTTTGCACCCAGCATTGCCAAGCCACCCCGGTCAGCCGATCTGGAAGCGCGATTTCAGCGGATCGTCGGGCTTGTTCTCCATCGTTCTGAAGCCGTGTTCCGAAACTGCGCTGGCCGCAATGCTGGACGGGCTCGCTCTGTTCGGCATGGGCTATTCCTGGGGCGGCTATGAGAGCCTGATCGTCCCGTTCGATCCGAGGCCCTATCGCACTGCGACGCAATGGCCTGAAGGCGGCCCTGCGCTGAGGCTGCATATCGGGCTTGACGATCCCACCGATCTGAAAGCCGATTTGGAAGCCGGTTTCAAGAGGTTGTCCTCAGTATGACTCCACTCGCCAGCGAGAGAACGCCCTCTGTGGGCCGGCTTGGTCATATGCCGATATCGATGCGTTCGATGTCTTGAAAAACGATGCAAGTTCCATCGCTCAGAATGACTGCGCCATCCGCATCCTGGCTCAGCATTATGCTGTTGGCGTCGGAAGCCAGAATGCTGCCCTCATTGAGGTGAAGCGTCCAGTCCGTGCCGAACACGCCAATAGGGCCGCCAGCTCCATCATATAGCTTGATCGTGTCGATCCAGCCCGCGCCTGCGCCTCCGAAAAGATTTAGATCGCCGTCTCCCATATAGTATAGGAAAGTATCGGAGCCATCGCCGCCATGAACCCAATCGCCGCCGCTCCCGGACGCGATGACATCATCGCCCGCGCCGGCATAGTGTCCGGCATCAGCATTCACGAGACAAATCGGGGTTAACGAGAAGTGGAGGATT
>CAYVJO010000211.1:0-478 GCA_964451735.1 uncultured Hyphomicrobiaceae bacterium
GCGGCCGTCCAGCGCGCCGACGCGGACGGCGACGACAAGATCGAATGGCGCCTCGCCGGGTTCGATCCCGAAATCCTCGGCCGCCACGGTCCGGAAGAACAGACGACCGGCGGCGATCTCATCCCTGGAGCCGGCGATTGCCTGCAAGATGGCGCGGTCCGAGCGGTCGATCCCGAGCACATGCCCGTCGCCGATTGCTGACGACATGGCGCGCGCCAGCGCTCCGGGACCGCACCCCACCTCCAACACGCGCATGCCGGGCGAAAGCGGCAGGGTTTCCAGGACCGCGTTAAGGCGAAGGGAAAGGCGCTCACGCATCCGGGTCACCCAGATGGATCGCCAGCCGCGAGAGCGCGTCATCCCAGGCGCGCGACACCTCGGCGAGCCACTTGCCGATCGGAACAAGAGCCTCCGGCCGCACGGACAAGCGCACCTCGCGACCCTGACGCTCAGCAGCGACGATGCCCGCGTGCTGGTC
>CAYVJO010000211.1:488-5699 GCA_964451735.1 uncultured Hyphomicrobiaceae bacterium
CCGCGTCGTTCAGCACACCGACATGGCGGCTCATCGCCTGACGGCTGATGGGCGCGTCCCGGGCAAGGTCTGTCAGCGTCAATCGTCCCTCACGCGCGAGCCGACCGACGATGTGCGCTCTTGTCGGATCGCCCAGCGCGGCAAAGATCGTCGCGACCGCCGCCGCCTCGGTGTCAGTTCGAGACATGAGTCGCGATATTGTCGAGCTGAATCACCCAGCCGCCTTCATTGCGCTGCCAGACAGCGAGGCCCGGACCTTCCGGCAAAGCTGCGAAGCCACTTTCGATCAAGGTTAGCCGGGTCCCGCCATCGACAGGTTCAAGCAGGATTTCGACGCGAAGCTTTGCATCGATGGCGGGATCTCCGGGAAACGCCACGGGATCCAAAGCTGGCCATTCCCAGACGATGCGACGGCCGTCTTCCCAAGCCAGGATATGCATCTCCCAGCGCATATGCTCGGTTCCCGGATAGAGGCTTCGGCATTCGACAATCGCCCCCTCGCGCAGTTCGCCCGTGATTTCTGCGCGGAACCACTGTCCGAACTCTTGCGCATCGCTCAAGGCCCGCCAAACCCGAGCAGGCGTTGCCTTCAATTGGATCTGCTTCTCGATCCGGTCCTGCATATCATCACCTCCATCACGCAACATTTAAGTTGCATATTCGCGCAGTGAATCCCCAATATGCAACAGAAATATTGCGTATCTACAAGCAGTGCGTTAGAGAGCCAATCGGCTAACTGACTTGACGAGCGTGGCGCAATGAGGATAGATAGCCATATGGCTAATCTTGATTCGATTTTCCACGGACTCGCCGATCCCACCCGCCGCGCGGTGATTGCCCGCTTGGCAAGAGGCCCGGCCAACGTCTCGGAGCTGGCAGCGCCGCACGACATGGCGCTGCCGAGTTTTCTCAAACACCTGAAGGTGCTGGAAGCGGGCGGCTGGATTGAGTCCAGAAAATCCGGCCGCATCCGCACCTGTCGCCTCAGGCCCGAAACGGCCAAAGCGGCCGAAGGCTGGCTCGGCCAGCAGCGTTCGCTCTGGGAGGCCCGTCTCGACCGCCTCGATGAATTCCTCACCAACCTGAATGACAAAGGAACCAACAATGACACCTGATCCGAAACTTGATCTCGTACTGGAGCGCACGGTCAGCGCCACGCCGGCCCAACTCTGGCGGGCATGGACGGAGCCTGACCTGCTCAAGCAATGGTTCGCTCCAAAGCCGTGGACGGTGGCGCGTGCCGCGATCGATCCCCGCGCCGGCGGAGTATTCTCGGTCGTGATGGCGTCGCCGGAAGGGGCCGAAATGGACGAGACGCCAGGATGCGTTCTTGTCGCCGAGCCTCGCAGGCGCCTCGTCTGGACTGATGCGGTCGGGCCCGATTTCCGGCCGAATGCAGAGACTTTCATGACCGCCGACATCACGATGGAGGCGGTTGAAGGTGGTACCCGCTACCGGGCATTGGTTCGTCACAAGTCTGATACGGACCGCCAGAAGCATGAAGACATGGGCTTTCATGATGGCTGGGCAACTTGCCTCAACCAGCTCGAAGCCCTGGCTGTTGGGCTCTGACCATGAGCAACGCGATCAAGCACGGCAGCTTCACAGTCGAACGCCGCTATTCCGCGCCGCCGGCCAAAGTGTTCTCGGCGTTCGCGCAGGCCGACGCGCGCCGCGAGTGGCTTGTATTCGCCGATGGCTGGACGATCCACGAATATCGGCCAGCCGAATCCACCGTGCCCGGCGCCGTCGAGTTCAGCCGGTTCAGCCCTCCGGGCGCGGACGTCGTTCTCACCAATGCCACGACCTGGCTGCACGTCGATGCAGGCAACACGCTCATCTACGCCTACCACATGACGCTGGAAGGCGCGCCGCTGTCTTCGTCGCTCGTCACCATAAGCTTCAATCCCGATGGCACCGGCACGCGCCTGGAACTGACGGAACAGGGCGCCTATTTCGACGGCAACATCGCCGGCCGTGAGGAAGGGACGAGAGCCCTGCTCGACGAGGTGGAGAAGGTGCTATGAGGCCCGGGATGACTGCCCACCATGCGGCACCGCTCGAATAGGAGGATGCCAAGGTTTTCCTTCAGAGCCTTTACACGCGCGCTGACACTGGCTTGCGCTCCACCAAGCGCGTTTGGCGCGTGGCGGAAATTCAGATACTCAGCGACGGCAAGCGTCTGGATGAGCGAAGTGTGAGGAATGTGCGGCCCAAGCGAGGTCGGCGCTCCCCATCGATGTACGATCATCAATGCTGAATGCCGCCCTCGCTAATCTCCTTTCCTGCCGATGCTTTGTGTCCCGTTGCTAGTTTCGAGTTGTGCAGAAAGCGGACCGATCGAGGCGGTGATGACCGCTATTTGGCTGTTTCGCCCTCGGCCATAACTTCGCGCAACCGCTCGAAGCCCGCTCCGGTGCCGGTCTCCCGGATGTCGCCATCGGCCGGATGGCCGAACATGGCTTGCTCGGTGAAGGTCATCGTCGTGCGTCCGTTGCGTCCGACAAACTCGACGGTAACTAGGGACGAGGAAATGCCCTTGCCATCGGTGCGCATCGTATAGGCGTAGACGATCCGCTCCCTGAGAGCGATCTCCAGAAAATGGGCCAGCATCGCTTGCTCGGTGCCGTCCGGAATTCGCCAAACGACGCGTTCTCCACCATCGACGCGAAAATCGAACGTGTCCTCTATCACCTGCCAGTCGGGATGGCAGGCGTTCCAGCGGCGCTTAAGCTGATGGTCTGACCAGAAGCGGAACGCATGGGCGACACTGCCGGGCAGTTCGCGCTCGATGACGAAAGTGCGATGATCTACGGTCACGCCCATCAGTGGTCTTTCTCCTCTGGCACATCCGCCATTAGCAAAACCAGTCGGTCGAAGGTCGCGTTGATCTCCGCCTCCCGTTGTTCGATCCAGCCGCTGATCGCTCGGAACGCATCTTGGCGCATACGATAGGTGCGGATGCGTCCAACCTTTTTGGATACGACAATGCCGCTCTCCTCAAGCACACGGAGATGCTTGAGCACGGCAGGCATCTGCACATCAGTAGGCTCGGCAAGCTCCTTGACCGACGCTGGCCCCTGAGCCAGATGCACGATGAAGCTCCGGCGGTAGGAATCGGCCAAGGCATTAAAAAGGCGATCAAAATCGACCGATTGCTGATCGTTCATGGGACCGCCTCAAGGAAGCGTTTCGGCATATCTTCCTTGTAGGGGAAGAACTGGAAATATGGCCGCGCCTCGGCAATCACCCGCTCGACGGATGGACGTTGCAGCAGACGCTCCAGATAGCGGGCGAGTTGTTGCTGATCCTCCCGGAAGGGATGAACGATGGAGGCGAAGAACAAGGCCGGCAGAGCCGAGCAATCCGCCATGGTGAAGTCGTCACCTGTTGCCCAGGTCTTGCCGTATAGCTGTCCCTCGATCATCGCATACGCCGTGTCGAGGGTGGAGTGTGCCTCCGCAACTCCATGTGGATCGGTGACACCGTCCGGCCGGATGCGGTCGCCCACGATCTTTTGCATAGGTTGACTGACATAGAGGTCGTAGAAACGGTCCCAAAGCCGGACTTCCAAGATTTGCTCGTGGTCGCTCGGCAGCAGCCGGACTTGTCCTGGATAACGCTGCTGCAAATACTCGATGATAATGGTGGTTTCCGGCACGACTCGGCCTGTTTCGCCATCGTGCAGTACTGGAATTTTTCCCACCGGCCAGCGTTCGATATGCGCGGCGGCGGAGCCTGTGTCGGAGAAGTCCACGACTTCGCTTCGAAAGGTGTCTCATTCTCGTAGAGACCGATGAGAACCTTGTGGCAGAACGAGGCCAGCGGGTGGATGTAGAGGGTCAGCGGCATATCGCGTCCATAGTTTCCGTTACAGGAAACTGATACCAGCCCATCGTCCTCGCCACAAGACACCAACCCGCCGTGCATGACGCCCGCGACTTCGCGGCCGAGTTGGCGGTCGATGAGCAGCGAGGGAACCACGGCGGCGAGCTTCAGCCGCTGCCTCACGACGTTCGGCGAAGCGACACGTGCCGTGCCGCGGCGCACCGCGACGCCATCGAAGCGATTGACATGCAGTAACATTACTGCATAAAGGCGGTGATGGAGGATGATCAAATCGATTTCGTCTTCAAGGCGCTGGCGCATCCCGAACGTCGGCGCATTCTGGAGTTCCTGCATCGGCGGGGAGAGCAGTCCTTGTTTGAAATCTGCGCGCTTTCCCAAGGAGAGAGTGGCGCGCCGCTGGCTCGCCAGACCGTCACCCAGCATCTCGATATGCTGCAAAGAGCGCGCCTCGTGGACGTCTCGTGGAAAGGCCGGACCAAAGCCCATTCGGTCAATCTCGGCCCGCTTCGGGAGGCGGTCGCCCGCGTGCTGAAACCCTATCTCTAGAAAGGAACCGATAATGCGAATCTACATCACCAATGTCTTTGTCGACGACCAGGCGAGGGCGCTGGAGTTCTACACGACCAGGCTCGGGTTCGAGGTCAAGAACGATATTCCGATGGGTGAGCATCGCTGGCTGACGGTGGTGTCGAAAGACCAGCCCGAAGGGACGGAACTGCTGCTTGAACCGAGCGAGCATCCGGCGATCCCGCCGTACAAGCGGGCCTTGGTCGAGGACGGTGTACCGGCGGCGTCCTTTCAGGTCGACGATCTGGACGCCGAGTTCGAGAGATTGACCGGGCTCGGGGTGCGGTTCTCCCGCGAGCCGATGACGGCCGGACCAGTGCGCATGGCGATCCTCGACGATACCTGCGGAAACCTGATCCAGCTCGTCCAGTATGTCGGTGCGTGATGTCAGGAACCCGAATACCTGCATCGGTGCGTTCCGCTATCGATACGCTCGCGGCCGCTGACGCCCAAGGGATCGGGGATGCCTTTTCTACCCTCCAGCAGGCGGTAACTCAGAAGGTCGACTGGGCAGACGACGTATGGGATGAGCTGATTGCCCTTCTTACCAGTCCGAATAACCGGGTGCGCTCGATTGCCGGACAGACACTTTCTGCACTGGCTCGCAGCGCAGATCACCGCAGCGTCTCACGGGATCTCAGCGCCATTCTTGAAGCGACACACGACGAACGGTTCGTAACGGCTCGGCATGTTCTGCAATCGATCTGGCGGATCGGTCTGTGCGGCGCTGCCCTGAGGCAGGATCTGATCCTTCAATGTTGATTTCCACCCAGAAGTGACCCGGGTTTTTCATCG
>CAYVJO010000212.1:0-5692 GCA_964451735.1 uncultured Hyphomicrobiaceae bacterium
GGCCGAGTTGCTTGCCGCTCGCATCACCAAGCAGGTCTCGATTCCAACCATTGGAATCGGCGCTTCTGCGTCGTGCGACGGGCAGATTCTCGTGCTGGAGGATATGTTGGGCTTGAACCCGCGCGTGCCAAAATTCGTAAAACGTTTCGGCGAGCTTGGCGCGGCCATCGAAGCTGCGGTCAAGGGATATGCAGAGGATGTGCGTGCCCGCGCTTTCCCTGGACCGGAGCATGTCTACGGAATGCGCAGCGAGGGCGCTGTCAAGACGAAGCGTGCGAAGGGCACGAGCGTGTGAAAGCCGCTCTGAACCGCGGCTATGCAATGATGGCCAGTGCTGGCGCGGCGGCGCCGATTGCGCTATGGGATAACAGATCAGAAAAAGGTTGCGGCCAATAGCCGTTTATTGAGCGATGAGCGACGACAATATTTTTCGTGAAGTCGATGAAGAAATGCGGCGCGAGCAGCTGGCCGCCTTGTGGGATAAATACGGGATATATGTATTGGCTGGGGCAGTGCTCATCATTCTCGTGGCCGGCGGATACAATATATATTTATGGCAGCAGCAAAAACGCGCAGCCGAATTCGGGCAAGCCTTTTACCAGGCAAACGAGCTTGTTACTGAGCGTAAAACCCCTGAGGCTCTGGAAGCGCTGACGAAGCTCACCAAGCAGGCAGGACATGGTTATCGTACGCTCTCGCATCTTCAGATGGCCGCGATCGAAGCTGAGCAGGGACGCAAATCCGAAGCCGTCGCTCTCTACGAAAAGGCTTCCAAAGACGTAGCGGACCAGATCCTGCGCGATTTCGCCAGGCTACAAGCCGCCGCGCTCCGGGTGGATGAGGCTGATGAAGCCGAAATGCAAAAGCGGCTGCAAGGACTTATTGCCGACACGAATCCATGGCGTTATTCCGCGCAAGAGCTGTTAGCTTTGACGGCTTTTCGCTCTGGAAACACCAGCGAATCGGAGAAGATATATTCCAAGATCCTGGGAGATCCATCAGCCCCGGCGGAAATCAGACGGCGCGCCGAAGCAATGCTTGCCTTGCTCGTGAAAGCGCCGAAACAGCTAAGCTCGGCGAAAAAGTCCAGCGGCGAAAGCGAAACGCAGTAGGGAGGCTTTATGACGAGCCCGCTCTTTAAGAGCATTTTCCAGGCGAGCGCTCTTGCCTTGCTGTTTTCTTTGACTGGCTGCGGGTCCTCCGCGCCATCGATACCCGGCCTTTCCAGCCTGTTCGAGAAAGAAGAGGCACCGCTTCCCGGCGAGCGCGTCTCCGTTCTGGCAACTGGCGCCACCGTGGCGACAGATGCGGCTGAGACCAAGGAGCCTGTGGTCATTCCGCCCCCTCAGGATAATGCAACGTGGAGCCAGCCGGGAGGAGTGGCGAGCAATGCCCCCGGACACCTCGCGTTTTCAGGCTCGGCCAAGACCGTGTGGTCCGGCGACGCCGGGTCGGGCTCTAACTCCAATGGCCGGGTTGTTGCGTTGCCGATTGTCCATGGCGGCAAGGTCTTTACACTAGACCGCGAAGGCCAGGTTAGCGCATTCTCGCTCTCCGGCGGCCGCCTTTGGCGTACCGATCTGACACCGGAAGAGGAAAAATCGCGGGCTGGCTTTGGCGGCGGTCTTGCCGCGGATGGCGAGCGTCTTTTCGTTGCAACGGGTTTTGGAACGGTCGTCGCCCTCAATACAGGCAGCGGTAAGCCGGTCTGGACGAAATCGCTCGGCATACCAATTCGGTCATCACCCACTACAGTCAATGGAAAGATTTTCGTCGTCAATACCGATTCCGAGCTTTTCGCCTTGTCGGCGGAGACAGGCGATGAATTATGGCGCAGCCGCGGCCTGCCTGAAAATGCGGCCGTGCTTACCAATGTTAGTCCTGCTGTTTCTGGTGACACACTTGTCGTCGCTTATCCTTCCGGCGAGATTACGGCGCTCGACGCTGGCAATGGTGCTCCCCGCTGGACGGACTCCGTTTCTGGAGGCGTGTTCGGCTCATCGCTTACAACCATTGGCGATGCCGCGAGGCCTGTTATCGATGGCGGTATCGTTTTTGCTGGAAACAGGTCGGGCCGCCTCGTGGCGACTCAGCTGAAAACTGGCGAGCGCGTTTGGTCGCGCGACATTCGTGCCGCGCAAACGCCTTGGGTGGCGGGCGGTTCCGTGTTCGTCGTCGATGTTAATAGCCGCCTCTATGCGCTCGACCGCAAGACAGGCAAGATTAACTGGTCCACCGCTTTGCCAGACGCAAGGAATTGGAGCGGACCAACCCTTGCGGGCGGTAAGCTTTGGCTTGCATCCAATAAGGGATTGCTGGTCGGGGTTGACGCAAAAAGCGGCCAGATCGCCACGCAGCGCGATCTCGACGCGCCGGTTTATATATCGCCGGTGGTCGCGGGTGGACGTATGTTCGTACTGACAGACAAAGCAAATCTCATCGCAATGAATTAAAGCCATCTGTCCTTTTCAGACGGATCAGTGCTAATATCCTTGTATGATTTCGTCATAGCGTGCCTATATGGCTGCGCTCGGCCTATGGTCAGACACGGTCGCACGAGCGTACAGGCTTTTTCCGTGGACCGTTTCCCGACATTATATTTTTGAAGGGCTAATTAGGGCCGTCCTTTTCGGCTGGTTATCATGAGCGCGTCAATTGTTATCGCGGGCCGGCCGAATGTCGGCAAGTCTACCTTGTTCAACCGTCTCGCGGGCCGGCGCCTTGCGCTGGTGGACGATATGCCGGGACTGACGCGCGACCGCAAGGAAGCGGAGGCTTCGGTCGGGCCGTATCTGGTGCGGCTGGTGGACACGGCTGGTCTTGAGGAAGCAACGGAAGGCTCGATCTCCGCACGGATGAGCGACCAAAGCCTAAGCGCGATCCGCGCTGCCAGCCTTGTCCTGTTCATGATCGATGCCCGTACGGGACTTACGCCCGCCGACGAGCAATTCGCCGATCAGGTACGCGCAGCTGGCAAGCCGGTGATTCTGGTTGCCAATAAATGCGAGGGCCGGGCCAGCCATGCAGGCTATTACGAGGCGTTCAAACTCGGCCTTGGCGAGCCGGTCGCAATTTCGGCCGAGCATGGCGAGGGTATCGGTGAGCTTACCGCCCGAATAGCGGAAACGATTGCGTCAATTGGTGAAGAAGATGACGGCGCGATCTCGGAAGACTCCATCCCCGCGCGTGAGCGCCCCTTGAAGCTTGCGATTATCGGCCGTCCAAATGCAGGCAAATCGACGCTTGTGAATACGCTTCTTGGCGAAGACCGTATGATCACTGGCCCCGAACCAGGCCTTACGCGAGATGCTGTTGCGTCCGATTTCACCTGGAGCGGTCGGAAGGTGAAGCTTCATGATACGGCCGGTCTTCGGCGCAAGTCCCGTGTATCCGAGCGCGCGGAGAAACTTGCCGTGGGCGATGCGCTCAACGCGATCCGTTTCGCCGAGGTCGTGGTGCTGCTGATGGAGCCGGAACGCGCGCTCGACAAACAGGATCTGCAGATCGCAGCGCTTGCCGAACGAGAGGGACGAGCGCTCGTGATCGGCATCAATAAATGGGATCTCGTCGAGGATCGAGACGGGCAATTGCGTATTCTGCGGGACGCCATAACGCGTCAGCTTCCGCAAATACGCGGCGTCCCGGTCGTGCCGGTCAGCGCGCTGAGCGGCCAAGGCACGCAGAAGCTGATGACGGCGGTGTTCGATGTTTACGAAGCCTGGAACCGGCGTGTTTCGACCGCCGGCCTCAACCGCTGGTTCAACGAGGCAGTGGCCAGCCATCCGCCGCCCGCAGTCGCCGGCCGTCGCATCAAGCTTCGCTACATCACTCAGCCCAATGCGCGCCCGCCGACCTTCGTGATTTTCTGCTCACGGCCCGAGGCGCTGCCCGAAAGCTATAAACGCTATCTGGTCAATTCCCTGAGGGAAACGTTCAAGCTGGACGCTGTTCCGATCCGGGCTCACTTGCGAAAGCCTGATAACCCCTATGCGGAGAAGAAAAAGTGAGCGCGGAAAACGGGCAGGCGGATGTTCTTTTCTATCTGCTTGAGAGTCAACCGCTCGATGCTGTGCTGCCGGGGCTGCTGGAGAAGACGCTGGAGCGCGGATGGCGGGCTGTCGTGCAAGTCGGAGTGGCAGAGCGTGTTGACGCGCTCGACGCGGCCCTTTGGACCTATCGCGAAGACAGTTTTCTCCCGCATGGCCGGGCCTCGGATGGATTTTCCAGCGAGCAGCCCGTCTTTCTAACCGCTGGCGATGAAAATCCGAACCGAGCCAATGTCCGCTTTCTCGTCGATGGCGCAGATTGCTGTGATCTTGCCGGCTATGAGCGCGTCGTTTATTTGTTCGACGGACGCGACGAGGATGACCGGGCAAGAGCGCGAGATCAGTGGAAGGCGGCCAAGGCGCAAGGCTTTCCTGTAACCTATTGGCAGCAGAACAAGCTAGGACGCTGGGAGAAAAAAGCGTAAAGACACGATTTCGATCAAACTCCTATGCGGCAAACGGCGATAGGCTCGCAACGGTATTTGCAAGAATTGTATTAGGAGGGATCATGATAAAAAAAGTGGTATATGTCACAGGCGCGGTCTTCAGCCTAATGATTGCTGGAGGTGCCCATGCGGCGGATACCTCGGCGGGCAAGGCGGTCGCTCAGAAACTATGCATCAATTGCCATATCGTCGAGCCGGGAGGGGCTGTCCAGAACGCGGCGCCGGATGTGCCCAGCTTTGCTGCGATCTCGGATAAGGCCGGGCAAACGGAGCAGCATTTGCGTGCGTTTATCATGAATCCACATCCGCCCATGCCCGAAGTACAGCTTACCACCTATGAGCTGGACAATATCGTTGCCTATATCCTTTCACTGAAGGATCGCTGATCCCGCCAGTCCTGGCTGTGCTGGCGGGATGTATCGTCCCTGTCCAGCCTGGATGATGCGGCATAAAAGATGACGCCGCTTGAGCCTCGCGGTAAAATATGACGAATAAGAACGAAACCGCCTTCGAGGAGCTCTGCCCACGTGTTCGAGAAAATCCTGATCGCCAATCGCGGCGAGATTGCCTGCCGCGTGATCAAAACGGCGCGCAAGATGGGCATCAAGACCGTTGCTGTCTATTCCGACGCCGATAATGATGCGCTGCATAAGGATGCGGCGGATGAGGCGGTCCATATTGGTCCGGCCTTGGCGGCGGACTCTTATCTCGTCATTGACAAGATCATCGGTGCGGCAAAGGCAACCGGCGCGGAGGCGATCCATCCCGGCTACGGTTTTCTATCGGAAAACGCGGCCTTTGCCGAAGCGCTCACAGCGGCTGGCATTGCTTTCATCGGACCCAATATCGAAGCCATCCGTGCGATGGGCGACAAGATCGAGTCGAAGAAATTCGCCAATCAAGCCAGAGTCAGCACTGTCCCGGGGTATCTTAGTGTGATTGGTGACGCGGATGAAGCAGTCCGGATCGCCAAGGATATCGGCTATCCCGTTATGATCAAGGCGTCTGCCGGCGGGGGGGGTAAAGGGATGCGCATCGCGCGTGGCCCCGATGAGGTCCGGGATGGCTTCGTCTCGTCGCGATCAGAGGCCCAATCTTCCTTTGGCGATGACCGCGTCTTCATCGAAAAATTCATTGAAAACCCTCGTCACATCGAAATCCAGGTGCTTGGCGATAAGCATGGCAAGGTCGTTCATCTGT
>CAYVJO010000213.1:0-5668 GCA_964451735.1 uncultured Hyphomicrobiaceae bacterium
TGGGAGGAAGGCTGGCTGATTGCGGAACCGGCTCACAGGACGACGGGCAAGCGGATTGCCATTGTTGGCTCGGGGCCTGCCGGTCTCGCCGCGGCTCAGCAGCTCGCACGCGCCGGGCATGAGGTGCATGTCTTCGAAAAATTCGCCTATCCGGGCGGACTGTTGCGCTACGGTATTCCGGATTTCAAGATGGAGAAGTGGGTGGTTGAGCGGCGCCTCCAGCAAATGGAGGCCGAAGGCGTGACGTTTCATTGCAACGTCCATATCGGGCGCGATAAGACCGCTTCAGAGCTGGAAACCGAGTTCGACGCACTCTTGCTGGCAGGCGGCGCAGAGAAGCCGCGAGACTTGCCCATAGAGGGACGCGGACTGCATGGTGTCGAGTTTGCCATGGATTTCCTGCCCCAGCAAAACCGCCGCGTTTCGGGAGAACCGGTAGGCAATGCCGAGCCGATCCTTGCCAATGGCAAGCACGTGGTGGTGATCGGCGGAGGCGATACCGGATCGGACTGCATCGGCACATCTTTCCGCCAAGGCGCGCTGAGCGTCAGTCAACTTGAAATCATGCCCCAGCCGCCCGTGATGGAAAATAAGCTCCTGACTTGGCCGAACTGGCCGTTGAAACTGCGTACATCCTCAAGTCAGGCCGAAGGCGCCGAACGGGAATTCAGCGTAATGACCCAGCGCTTTTCAGGCTCGAACGGCAAGGTCGAAAAGCTCCATTGCGTCCGGATCGACGAAAATATGCGGCCCGTTCCGGGGGCCGAATTCGAGTTGAAAGCCGACCTCGTGCTGCTTGCCATGGGGTTCGTCAGCCCCCTTCATGATGGCATGATCGCTGAACTGAACGTTGAACTCGACCCGCGCGGCAACGTCAAGGCGAACGAGCGCGAATACCGCACGAGCCGGGAGAAAGTCTTCGCCGCGGGCGATATGCGGCGCGGTCAATCGCTCGTTGTCTGGGCGATCCGTGAGGGCCGGCAGGCTGCGCACGCCATCGACAAATATCTCATGGGGCGAACCGATCTGCCGCGATGACAGCTTTTTAGTCTTTTTCCTGTAAAACGATCGCTCTGTGACGTAGTGTAAACCTTCGTATTTCCGCGATTTGATTGTCAGCGAATAGAAAGGGCGGGGCACCCCTTGTTGTTTCGGGTCGAGAGGGACCATCAACCATGCCTTTATTGAGGCTCACGCGGGTTACGTACGCCCGCCTTCCGAGTTTTGTTCCCCTCGCCGTGATGATCGCCGCCGTTCTTGCCGCCATTGCCGCGACGGCTGCGCAAAAAGCCGATATCGGGCAGCTTGAGCCGCAAGATATCGAAATCCGGGCAATGCCTTACACGCTCGATCCAGCCAATCCGGGACGTCGCGACTTCGGCCGTTTGCAATGGCGCGGAGGGCTTGAACTGAGATCGGCCAATACTGCTTTTGGGGGGTATTCCGGGCTATCCATCAGCAGGAATGGCGAGGATGTGCTGGCGATTTCCGACTCTGGAAGCTGGCTCAGCGCCCGCCTGGAGCAGCAGGACGGACGCCTCACAGGCTTGACCGACGCTCGGATCGGGCCGATTACGCAAAAAGACGGACAGCCTATCCAGCAGGAATGGCGCCGCGACGCCGAGGCGCTGACGGCTGTCGACCCTGCGAAACGGGACGGACGTTATCTTATCGCTTTTGAGGGCGAGCACCGAATCGATGAGTACCAGTTCAGCAAGGGTGTGCTACGCGGTCCGCTCGGGAGCGTGAAATTGCCGCCGGAGTTGAAGGGGATGGGCTCGAACAGAGGACTGGAAGGGGTGACTTTTCTTCGCGGCGGGCCTCATGCCGGCGCTATCGTAGCCTTTGCCGAGCGCAAGCTTGACAAGGCCGGTGGCCACACGGGCGCCCTGATCAGGGGGAGTAAATCTTATCCGCTGTCTCTGACGCGCGATGCGGCCTTTGACATTACTGCGCTTGAAAGCATGGCAGATGGCAGCCTGCTCATTCTGGAGCGCAGCTTTATACGCGCTTCTATGAAGCTCGACATCCGGCTGCGTTTGGTTCCGGCACAAGAGATCAAATCTCAAGCCAGACTGAGGGGCAAGGTTATTTTTCAGGCGGATCAGAGCCTGATCATCGACAATTTCGAGGCGATGGCCGTCTCTGAAGGCGATAAAGGCGAAACCATCATTACGTTGATGTCGGACGATAATTTCAATTTTTTTCAAAAGACGCTGATTGCCCAGTTTGCGCTGGCTAAGGAGTGAACAGCGCGGCCCACCATTGAGCAAACACCGTTAACCGGCGGCAGATTGTGTTTCCACCGGCACAGCCTTGAGAGCCTTTTGCACGTCCCGCTTCAACTTCAACATCCGATCCGACAGTTCTTCATTGCGTGCCTTAAGCAGGAACGCATCGAGACCGCCGCGATGCTCTACGGAGCGAAGCGCATGCGCGCTGATACGGACGCGGACGCTGCGCTTCAAACTGTCGCTCAGCAGTGTCACGTCGCACAGATTAGGATGAAAGCGGCGCTTCGTTTTAATCTGTGAATGGGAGACAAGGTGCCCGACTTGGGCTTTCTTGCCGGTCAGTTCACACTGGCGCGACATGGTAATCTCCAGCTCTTTTCTCTGTTGATGTTACGGAAGATGGCGCCGGCCGCGCGCGGCGAGGGCCAAGGTCGAATTAGCTATAAAGAGCGCCGCAAGGCGCGTCAAGCTTTGGGCTGCCACCGCCGCAGGTGACAATTGGCAATCGACCCCGTCTGTCGGCGCAAACATTAACGGCACCCGCGATAATCGCCTAAAAACTCGCCCATACTCCAAACGCTATTGCAAGCCGCCTCTGTTAGATAAGAGGTTGCAAGCAAACTGTGAGGCGTAATTATGCGTGCAAAAGCCATTCTGCCGGCCGCTGTCGCGGCAATAATCGGACTATTCGCCAGCGCAACGGCCCCGCTCGCCGATCCGGGCGTTGCCCCTGACAAGATAGTGTTCGGCCAGGCTGCTGCCTTGGAAGGCCCGGCATCCGCGCTTGGCCAGGGTATGCGAGAGGGCATTCTTGCCGCTTTCGCCGAGGCGAACAAAGCTGGAGGCGTCAATGGCCGCAAGCTTGAGCTGGTCTCCCACGATGACGGATACGAGCCGACCAAATCCATCGAGGCAACAAAAAAACTGATCGAGGAAGACAAGGTTTTTGCGCTGGTCGGTCCGGTAGGCACGCCGACATCCGCCGCCACACAACCGATCGCGACCGAGTCGGGCGTGCCTTTCATCGGCCCGTTCACAGGCGCGGAATTCCTGCGCAATCCGTTCAAGCCGCATGTCGTCAATGTGCGCGCCTCCTATTTTCAGGAGACGGAGGAAATGGTCGAGCGTTTGACCAAGGACAGGGGAATCAGCAAGATCGCCATCCTCTATCAGGATGATGGCTTTGGGCGGGCGGGTCTTGCGGGTGTGCAGAAAGCGCTTGAAAAACGCGGCATGAAACTGGTCGCCGAGGGCACATTCGAGCGGAATACGGTTGCGGTGAAGAGCGCGCTGCTGTCCATTCGCAAGGGCGCGCCAGAAGCGGTGATCATGGTTGGGCCTTATAAGCCTTGCGCGGAATTCATCAAACTGGCACGTCAGGTGAAGCTGGACGCGGTATTTGTAAACATCTCCTTCGTTGGCTCGAACGCGCTTGCAAAAGAGCTTGGCAGTCATGGCGAAGGCGTGGTTATCACGTAGGTCGTACCGTTCCCGGACGATCGCTCCATCCCGCTCGTCGCCCGTTACACTGAAGCCATCAAAGCCAACGACCCTAACTCCGAGCCGGGCTTCGTGTCTCTTGAAGGCTACATGGTCGGACGTCTGGTGATCGAGGCGTTGCAGAAGATTTCCGGCGAACCGACGCGCAAGGCGCTGCTCGACACAATCACGAGCCAGAGTTTCGACCTCGGCGGCGTCACGCTCTCTTACGGCAAGAATGACAATCAAGGAATGGATCAGGTGTTCCTCACCGTCATTCAGGCCGACGGCTCGTTCAAGCCGGTGACGACGCTGAACCAGATCGGCGGTTGAACCGACGATTGCGAACAGGCCGGGGCGCTCTTCGCTCCGGCCGCCATCAGCCTTTCAAACCGACGTATCAGACAAGAGCGAGGCGATTCATCATGAGCGTGCTGACGGATCATGGCTCTCATCTGGCAAGCCAGCAGGAGTTCTTTAAGCGGGGCTATCTGGCAAATCTGTTTTCGTGCGTCAACGATGTCAGTATGCGCATCAAAATGCTTTGCGTACTGGCCATCGTATGCGCCTTTACGCTCGCGGCTACTGGCGCGGCACTGATATCGTACCGTTTCATCGGCAATGCTTTCGATCAAATTCAGAATAAAAGCCTGCCCAGTTTCGGCAATGCGCTCGCCCTGACGCGGGACGCATCGGAATTTGCATCCTCATCGGTCATGCTGGCCACGAGCGAGAGCCCAGAGGCGCTTCAGTCCATCAAGCACGGCCTTTCGGAGACGGTCGCCGATCTGACCCGTAGCCTCGACAGTCTGGCGGGGGACGGTATCCTGACCGGCGATCTTGTCAGCGACTTGCTTAACGCGGCGGAGGAATTGAAGGAGAGTAGCGCAAGACTGGCCGCTTCGGTAGGCGAACGGCTGGAGAAGCGCCGCCAGCGTATTGCGCTTCTCGGTGAGGCGCTGGATGCGCATAAAAAACTTGCAATGGCGAGCGCGCCATTGCTGGACGACGCCAATTTTAACCTGTCGATAGGCCTTCAATCCGCAGGCGAAAATACCGATGGCGCGGCTATCAAGGACGAGCTCGAAAGGCTCGCGGGCAATGAATTGCTCGTGCTGGAGGCGTTGTCCGCGCTGCGAGCCGAGAGCAATACGCTGATCGGACTCCTAACCGAATTCTCACTCGCCCCGTCTCTCGAAGTGCTGCCGCCCTTGAGGGAAAGAGTGACCGCGACCAAGGCCGCTCTAGTCAAGGCTAAGGATCATTTCACCGGTCAGGAGGCAACCAAAGGACTGGCCGATCTGCTGGAAGCGCTTTTGAGCCATGCGGATGACACGGCAGGCATTCCGGGCGCGCGTCAAGCCGAATTGGAAGCTGCAAAAGCGAACTGGACCCTCGTCGATGAGAACAAGTCCCGCGCGAATGCGCTTATAGAGGCTGTTCAAAAGAGCGCGGATGCCGTGCGTGCGGCGACGAACGACTCCGTAGCAATTTCCGCCACCGGGATTACACGAAACACCTATCTGCTCATAGGGCTTGCCATTACGAGCGTGATTTGCGTGGTGCTCGCTCTGCTCTTTGTCGAACGCGCGGTGATCTTGCGCATTCGCAGGCTGATCGAGGCGATTTCGGCTTTGGCCAGCGGCCAGGTCGATATAACCGTGCCGCAAGGCGGTCGTGACGAGTTGGGCCGGATCGCACAAGCCGTTGAGTTGTTCAAGCAAAACGCGCTCAAGGTCCGGGAGCTAGAAGCGGAGCAAGCTCGCGAACTGGGCAAAAGACAAAGCTGGCAAGCCGGAGTGGAAGCCATGATCGCCGCTTTCGACCGCTCGGGGCAAGAGTTGTCTGGCGCTCTGACGGCCGCTGCCAGCGGCATCGAGGCGACAGCGCGAGAGATGTCCACGCTAAGCAGAGATTCTTTGGTTGGCCAACGGATCGCGACCTCGTTCCAAGTT